>JAGCQO010000041.1 GCA_017965125.1 Paludibacteraceae bacterium | reverse complement strand
TCCAGAAGGTGCAGCATTCCATGACGAGCACTCTTCACATGGTGCAGCCGTTAACCCATTAGCAGTAGCTTCAATGTCTGGAGTATCAGGCGGAACAGTTGTTGCAGGCGGAAATGGTGGTTCTGTATCAGGTGGAACATTGAATGCAATAGCAGGAACAGATATTAGTTCTTTGTCTGAGGAAGATATCAAGAAGTTGAACAGCGGAATTTCTAAGTTGTCTGAAACAGCTGAGAAGCTTTCAAATCTTGGTGCAGCTGGCGATAGCGCAGCTCAGTTGGTGAACAACATCGCATCTGCTAATACTTCTTTGGATAGCTATACTAAGTCTCAGAACCAGATTAACGAGGCAACTGCTTCATTGATTAATTCATACAAGAGCATTGCTGCTGACGTTGAGAACGCAAGACAGAGCACAAATGCATACGCATCAGCTCTTTCAAATGTAAACAACAGCTTGTCTTCTGCTAACTCAGCATACGAGCTTCAGTTGAAGGCTATAGAGTCAGCAAACAGCGAAATAGAGTCATTCAAGCAGAACACAGCTAAGTTGAACAGCCAGGTTGCTAATTTGAACAACATCTATGGCAACATGTTGAATGCGTTAGCTTAATATTGTTATTCTGTAAAACTTAATAGGGAGAGTAATATAGTATGGGAGGCGCAACCAATTGTCCGGAAACCCCGAGACAAAAAATGATCGGTATGATGTACATCGTGTTGACAGCAATGTTGGCACTGAATGTAACAACCGATGTCCTCAACGGATTCACCATGGTGGAAGAAAGCCTTAGAGTGAATACTAGAGGAGCTGAAGGCAGAAATACAAACTTGTACCTTAAGTTCGAGGACTTGAACAGCCAGAATCCAGCTAAGGTTGGTGCATGGTTGCAGAAGGCTAAGGACGTTAAGAAGGAGTCAGATGAGCTTTTCAATGCAATTCAGGAGGTTAAAGTTCTGATTGCTAAAACTGCCGATGGAGACGAAGCAGATGTAGAGCACATCGAGGGAAAAGGAAATCTTGACGCAGCAGGTTACGTTGGTCTTTCTGACGGAGGTTTAGGAAAAGGAAAGGAAATAAAGGCTAAGATTGAGGCTTATAGAGAGAAGATGGCAGCTTATGTCAGTGCTGATACAGCTAAGGTTTCTTTGCTGAAGAAGACATTCAACACAGACAAGGTTGTTGGTCACGACGGACAAGCTCAGGCTTGGGAAGTGGCTACTTTTGAGATGATGCCTGTAGCTGCTGCTATTACAATTCTTTCTAAGATCCAGGCGGATATTAGAAATACAGAGGGTGACATCGTAACTTACCTGAAGAGTCAGGTGGACGCAGATGATTACCGTGTTAATAGAATAGAGGCTAAGGTTATCCCTAACTCAAAGTATGTGATCAGAGGTGGAAAGTATTCTGCTGAGATTGCACTTGTAGCAAGTGACTCAACTCAGAAGCCTGAGGTTTATATCGGTGGAAATCCTCAAACAGGTACAGGTGGTACTTTGATTAAGGACGGATTGTATGAGACTGTAGCAACTGCTCTTGGAGACAAGAAGTACTCAGGTTACATCAGACTCAACAGCCCTACTGGAGCTAAGGTTTATCCATTCGAGTCAGACTACAACGTTGGTGAGCCAACAGCTATTATATCAGCAGACCAGATGAACGTGTTCTATGCTGGTATCAATAACCAGGTTAGTATCTCAGTTCCAGGTGTACCTTCAACTGCGATTGCAGCAAGTGCATCAGGAGGTTCTTTGACAAAGAATGGTAATAGTTGGGTGGTAAGACCTTCAAAGGTTGGTCAGCCAGTTGTGATATCAGTATCTGCTAAGATAGATGGCAAGGTTCAGAAGATGGGTGAGAAATCATTCCGTGTTAAGATGTTGCCTCCACCAGTAGCATTCATTCCTTTCACAGACGACAATGGTAACACCATGAAGTTCAAGGGAGGAAAGATGTCAAAGGCAAAACTTTTGAATGTTTCAAGTTTGGGTGCTGAGTTGAACGACGCAGATATCGAGGCTAAGTATAACATCGTAAGCTTTGAGATGAACGTTCAGGGTGCGATGGGTGCAGTAGTTGAGTTGTCATCAGGTGCACACTTCACAGCTCGCCAGATGGAGCAAGTAAAGAAAATGGCAAAGGGTGCTAAGTTCTTTATCTCCGCTGTTAAGGCAAAGGGTCCAGACGGTATAACAAGAGACCTGCCACCAATGGAAGTTGTATTAAATTAACAACTATATAAAAATTAGAAATTATGAAAGCGTACAGTAGACTTATAATTGCCGCAGCTGCATTTGCACTTGGTCTGGGAACAGCAAGCGCACAAAGCTCTACGACAAACGATTTCTTCAATGAGAATGGAGAAATCCCTACAAACCTTCCTACGGCTTACGATATGAAGGACTTGACTCCAATCGAGTTCGTAAATCCAAGAGCTGACGATATTTATTGGCAGAAGGTTGTATATCGTGTGATTGACTTGCGTGAGAGAATGAATTATCCTCTTTACTATCCTGAGACTGCGGTTGACGGAAGAGAGTCTTTCTTCTCAATCCTGTTCAAGTTGATCAATGATAAGAAAGTGCCTGCATTCAGATTTGACTATACAACTGAAAAGTTTGGCAAGGATGATCTTATCGACTTCGAGGAAGAGGTTTTGAAGAAGTTCGAGGTTATCTACAAGGTTAAGACTAACCCAACTACAAAGGTTAAGACATTCCAAATCGAGGATGCTGATATACCTAACAGAGAGGTTATCAAGTACTACATGAAGGAGGTTTGGTTCTTTGACAAGAACTCTTCTACATTCAATGTGAAGATTATCTCTATCTGCCCAGTGCTTGTAACTGACCGTGGTGTAGGAACACAGAGCTTCCCACTTTGCTGGAGTCCATTTGACAACCTCCGTCCATACTTGGTACAGAGAGAGGTCATGATCACAGACAAGAACAACGGAGCAAGAATGTCTTATGATGACTTGTTTATCAAGAGAAGATTCGCAAGCAACATCTATAAGGAGTCTAACTTGCAGAACCGTATGATTCTGGATTACAACGCAACTCCAGAAGATGTTAAGAGAGAGCAGGAGAGAATTCAAAGAGAGATACTCAACGAGGAGCAGGATCTTTGGGAGTATTAATCTGAACGAAAATACTTGTGAGAGGCCCGAGAATATGTTTTCTCGGGTCTTTTTTTGCTTTTTAATGAGTAAATTTGCGATGATTATGAAAGTTATCCACGTTTTGTGTGGATTGTATAAATAAGATTGAAGATGGAGAGTACAAGACAACAAAAGATAAGCAGACTTCTGCAAAAGGAGCTTAGTGATATTTTTTTGAAGCTTGCCAGAAACAATGGCGGGGTGATTATTACTGTCACGAGCATCAATGTCAGTGCAGATTTGAGCATTGCGCATATCAACCTCAGCTTGTTCCCAACAAACAAGGGTAGCGAGATTATGGATCTCATAAAGTTGAATGACAAGAACATTCGTTTCGAGTTAGGAAATAGAATGCGTCATCAGCTCCGTATAATTCCAGAATTAGTTTTCCATTTGGACGACACTTTGGACTACATCGACCATATTGACGATTTGCTGAAGAAGGACAAGGAAAGGCTTGAGAATAACAAGCCAAAGTCAGCAAACAGCACTGAGGAGTAAGCGAGGGGATGGGAATAGCACTGCACATAGCCAAAAGGTATTTATTCTCGAAGAAATCGCACAATGCGATAAACATAATATCGGGAATCTCGGCTGTTGGTGTTTGTGTCGGAACCTTCGCTATTATATGCGTGCTTTCCGTCTTCAATGGTTTCGGCGCACAGGTTGAAAGCCTTTTCAGCACATTCGACCCGGATTTGAAGGTGACGTCGGTAGAAGGCAAGTCTTTCACTTTTGACGGTAAATGGTCCGAAGTGAAGAAGATAAAAGGAGTGGAGTATTGCACTCAGGTGGTCGAGGAGAAGGCATTGTTGAGATGTGGCGACAAGCAGGAGACTGGCATTGTGAAAGGTGTCAGTGAGGGCTTCGACAAGATGATAGGCCTTGACAAGATTATTGTGGCAGGGAACTTTTTCTTCAGCGACAATGTCTTTAATTATGGTGTTCCTGGAGTGGGAATTGCCGCGGAATTAGGTTGTATTCCTTATGGTGTGCAACCTCTTTACATTTATGCGCCAAAGAGAGAGGGGCAGGTGAATTTGGCTAATCCGGAGAATAGCTTCAACACAGAAAGAGTGTTCACGTCAGCTGTTTTTTCTGTGCAGCAGCCAGAGTATGACAACAAGCTTGTGTTAGTGTCTATAGACTTGGCGAGAAATGTGTTTGAGTATGCCGACAACGCCGTCACCTCGGTGGAAATAGGAGTAAAGAAAGGCGAGAAAGTGGCTGACGTCAAGGAGCGTATAGAAAATGTGCTGGGTGACGGATTCAAGGTAAAGAACAGATACGAGCAGCAGGAGGATTATTTCAAGATAATGAAGGTTGAGAAATGGATAACATTCCTGATTTTGGCGTTCATTCTGCTGATAGCAATTTTCAACATAATCGGTTCGTTGTCGATGTTGATAATAGACAAGACAGATGACATAAGGACACTAAGGAACCTCGGCGCAACACAAGGATTGATTAAAAAGGTATTCACGATAGAGGGCTGGATGATTTCGTTGTTGGGATGTGTGGTCGGGATAGTGCTTGGCGCGATTTTGTGCATTTTGCAGGAGAAGTTGGGTTTCATAACAGTGCCATCGGGCGACGGAATGACCGTGATGCCATATCCAGTGGAATTGCAGATAACTGACATATTGATTGTGTTTACTACAGTCGCTCTGATGGGGTTGGCTGCGGCATATTACCCAGCGAGTCAGATAAAAGAGAAAAGATAGAATTATAAAATAGAATCAATGACATACAAGTACGATTTTCTGGTGATAGGAAGCGGAATCGCAGGAATGAGTTTCGCTCTTAAAGTTGCAGACAAAGGCAAAGTTGCGTTGATATGCAAGACTGATCTTGAAGAGGCAAACACCTATTTGGCGCAGGGCGGAGTCGCTTCTGTGACAAACACGCTTGTAGATAATTTCGAGAAACACATAGAGGACACACTGATAGCCGGCGACGGACATTGCGACCGCAAGGCTGTGGAAAAGGTGGTGAAAGACGCGCCGGCCGAGATACAGGAACTGCTGAAGTGGGGCGTGGATTTCGACAAGAAGGATGGCAAATTTGACCTGCACAGAGAGGGCGGACACTCCGAGTTCAGAATCCTTCACCACAAGGACAACACTGGCGCCGAGATACAGGAAAGCCTCATAAAGAAGGTGAAGGAGAACGAGAACATTGACATCTTCGACCACCATTTCGCGATAGACATAATAACGCAGCACCACATGGGAGAGTGGGTCACTCACCACACACCAAACATCGAGTGCTACGGCGCATACATCCTCAACCAGAAGGACAACAATATTTACACGTTCCTGTCCAAGGTGACGCTTTTGGCGACTGGCGGCATAGGCAACGTCTATAGCAACACCTCAAACCCGATAGTGGCCACAGGCGACGGAATCGCTATGGCGCACAGAGCAAGGGCGATAATCAAGGACATGGAGTTTGTGCAGTTCCACCCGACAGTGCTTTACAATCCCGGAGTGCGCCCATCGTTCCTGATAACCGAGGCGTTGAGAGGCTACGGCGCAGTGCTTAGAGACCTTAACGGCAACGAGTTCATGTACAAGTATGACAAGCGCGGCTCGTTGGCCCCAAGAGACATCGTCGCGCGTGCCATAGACAACGAGATGAAACTCGCCGGCTCCGACTACGTGTACCTTGACGTCACGCACAAGGACGCGCAGGAGACCAAGGACGGGTATCCAACGATATACAACAAGTGCTTGAGCCTCGGAATCGACATCACCAAGGACTACATACCGGTTGTGCCAGCCCAGCATTATCTGTGCGGCGGCATAGCTGTGAACGAGAATGCGGAATCGACGATACACAGGATGTATGCTGTGGGTGAGTGCAGTTGCACAGGACTGCATGGAGCCAACCGTCTTGCGAGCAACTCGCTGATTGAGGCTGTTGTGTATGCCGAGGCTGCAGCGCAACATGCAAAGGCCAACATCGACAAATACACGTTCAACGAAAACATACCAGACTGGAATGATGAAGGTACGGCGCTGAATGAGGAGATGGTTCTCATAACCCAGACGCAGAAGGAAGTGGAGCAGATGATGTCCACATACGTCGGCATCGTGCGCAGCAACCTGCGTCTGAAGCGTGCCATCTCGCGTCTGAAGATAATGTACGACGAGACACGCGAGCTTTTTGAACGCAGCGTTGTCAGCCGTGAGATTTGCGAGCTGCGAAACATAATCGACGTGGCTTACCTCATAATCACGCAGGCACAGGCACGCAAGGAAAGTCGCGGACTGCATTACACGATAGATTATCCGAAGAAGAATTCGCAGACGAAGTGAGTCATGCGGTCATGAATAGAACGACGGAAAGGAGACAGACTTCTTTCCGTTTTTTTTGTTTATGCCAGCTCCGAAAGTTCAAGCCATCGCATCGACTTTTCGTCGAGCTCGGCGTTGATGACCTCGAGCCTTTTGGATAGCTCGGTGATTTTCTCTGGGTCGGACAGGCCGTCGGCGAAAAGCGTCTCGATGTCGTTTTTCTCGGTTTCAAGCGCTTTGATGTCGGCGTCCAAGGCTTCGAACTCACGTTTCTCCTTGAAGGTCATTTTGCGCTTAGAATCGGACGAATGGGCGCGTTTGGCCTGCTGCTTGTCGGGTTGCGAATTGGCGGCCGCCTCTTTGGCTTCCTCGGCTTTCTTGGCCTCTTGCAGCGCCTTCCACTCGCGGTAGTCGGTGTAGTTGCCCGGATAGTCCTTTATCTTGCCGTCGCCCTCGAAAGCGAGGATGTGGTCAACGACCTTGTCCATGAAGAAACGGTCGTGTGAGACGACTAAGATGCAGCCCTTGAATCCGATGAGATACTCCTCCAGCACCTCCAGCGTCGTGACGTCGAGGTCGTTGGTCGGCTCGTCGAGAATCAGGAAGTTTGGGTTCTGCATGAGGACCGTGCAGAGGTACAGCCTTCGTCGCTCGCCTCCGCTGAGTTTGTAAACGTAGTTGTACTGCGTCGATGGCGGAAAGAGGAACATCTGCAGCAACTGCGCGGCGGTGAGCCTTCGTCCGTTGCCCATTTGTATCTCCTCGGCTATGTTTCTCACCACGTCTATGACCTTCATTTGTTCGTCGAACTTGAGGCCTTCCTGGCTGTAGTAGCCGAACTTTATGGTCTCGCCGATGTCGAATGAACCCGAATCCGGTTTTTCCAAACCGAGCAGCATTTTCAGGAAAGTGGACTTTCCGCTTCCGTTTTTTCCTACGATGCCGACCTTGTCATATCGCGTGAAGTTGTAGTAGAAATTGTCTAATATCTTATGCTCCCCGAAGGCCTTTGAGATGTATTTCGCCTCGAAGATTTTTGAGCCGATGTACTGCGACTTTATCTCTAACGCCACCTGCTTCTCCTCCTTGCGTTGTTTCGCACGAGCCTCGATCTCGGCGAACGCTTCTATGCGGTAGCGTGCCTTCCCGGCGCGTGCCTGCGGCTGACGGCGTATCCACGAGAGTTCCCTTCTGTAGATGTTTTTCACGCGTTCGGTCTCGGCATTGAAATTGTCGATGCGTTCCTGTTTTTTCTCGAGGTAATAGCTGTAGTTGCCTTTATAGTGGAAGAGTGTGTGTTCTGCTATCTCGAGTATGTCCGAGCAGACTCTGTCGAGGAAATAGCGGTCGTGTGTGACCATCAGCAGAGCCATTTTGCTGTTGTTCAAGAAGTCCTCGAGCCATTCGACCATCTCGATGTCGAGGTGGTTTGTCGGCTCGTCCAGAATCAGCAGTTCGGGCTCGGAGATAAGCACGTTGGCGAGTGCGACGCGTTTTTGCTGTCCGCCGGAAAGCTCGCCCATGCGTTGGTCGAAGTTCCTGATGTTCAGCTTGCTGAGAATCTGCTTGATTCTGTTCTCATAGTCCCACGCCTTCAGTCTGTCCATGTCGGACAGGAGCTGCTGGTAGCGCGAGTCGTCGATGCTTATGCCGTTGGCGATTTTCTCGGTCATGTTCTCGTACTGCCTTATGACCGAAGTCATCTCGTTGTCGGTGGAGAAACATGCGTCCATCACGGTGTCGTCGGGGTTGAAGTTCGGCGTCTGCCTCAAATAACCCACACGGAGGTCTTTCCTGAAGGCAATGCTGCCGCTCTGGTAGTCTTCCTCGCCGGAGATGATGGACAGGAGCGTCGTTTTTCCTGCGCCGTTCTGTGCGACTATGGCCACTCGCTGAGAGTCGGAAATGCCGAATGAGATGTCGGTGAATAATTCTCTGTCGCCGAATCTTTTCGATAGTCCCTCAACCTGCAAGCAGCTCGCCATATTCCGAAATTACTTGTTAAGAGTCCATTCAACGTGGTCCTTGCCGTCCTTGATGCTGAATCCCAGTTCGTTGAGCTGGTTACGTATCTTGTCGGCAGTCGCCCAGTCCTTGTTAGCCTTGGCCTCCTGGCGGATGTTGAGCAGCAAGTCGATGGCGCCGTTGAAAGCGTCTGCGCTGCTGTCGTTGTGCGAGTCCTCCAACTTCAGTCCGAGGATGTCGATGACGTATGTCTTGAATACATCCTTGAGTTCGTTGAGGTCATCGGCCGAGATTGTACCCTTGCCGTCGTAAACAGTGTTGATGGCCTTGATGGCGTCGAACAGATGGGCGATGGCGATAGGGCAGTTGAGGTCGTCGAGCATGGCTTCCTCGCACTTCGCTCTGAGGTTCTTGACATCGACAGTGGAATCGGCAGAAGGCTGGAGTTTCAGCAGTCGGGCGTAACCCTCGGAGAAGCGTTGCAGACCCTTCTCGGCAGCTTGCAGGGCTTCGTTGCTGAAGTCCACAGTGCTGCGGTAGTGCGCTTGGAGTATGAAGAAGCGGATGGTCATAGGCGAATAAGCCTGAGCGAGCATTTCGTTTCCGTCGTTGTCCTTGTGCGAGCCGTTGAAGAACTCCTCGAGCGTGATGAAGTTGCCGAGCGATTTGCCCATCTTCTTGCCGTCGATGGTTATCATGTTGTTGTGCATCCAGTACTTCACTGTCTCGTGGCCGAGAGCTGCGGTTGACTGTGCAATCTCGCACTCGTGGTGAGGGAACATCAGGTCGAGTCCGCCGCCGTGGATGTCGAATGTCTCGCCGAGGTACTTAGTGCCCATGGTCGAGCACTCGAGGTGCCATCCTGGGAAACCGTCGCTCCAAGGCGAAGGCCAGCGCATGATGTGCTCAGGCTGCGCTTTCTTCCAGAGCGCGAAGTCGTAAGTATGGTGCTTTTCGGTCTGTCCGTCGAGCTCGCGTGTTGTCTCGAGCAGTTCGTCGATGTTGCGTCCCGACAGTTTGCCGTAGTTGAATTCCTTGTTGTATTTATCCACATCGAAGTATATGGAGCCGTTGCTTTCGTAGGCGTATCCGTTTTCGATGATTTTCTTCATGTATTCGATTTGCTCTATGATGTGGCCAGAAGCGTGTGGCTCGATGCTTGGCGGCAACACGTTGAGCAGCTCCAGGTCGTGGTGGTAGCGGTTGAGGTAATGTTGCACAACCTCCATAGGCTCCAACTGTTCGAGTCGCGCCTTCTTTGCTATCTTGTCCTCGCCCTCGTCAGCGTCGTGTTCCAGGTGTCCCACGTCGGTTATGTTCCTTACGTAGCGAACCTTGTATCCAAGGTGCTTGAGCATACGGAAAAGTATGTCGAAAGTGATGGCAGGACGAGCGTGTCCGAGGTGTGCGTCGCCGTAAACGGTTGGTCCGCAGACATACATTCCGACTTTGTCGTCGTGGATTGGTACGAACAGCTGCTTTTGCCTTGTAAGGGTGTTATAGATGACGAGTTTATGGTCCATGTTTATCTTGTTTCTTGATTATGAAACACAAAGGTAAGAATTTAAGATAAAAAATAGCCGTCGGCGCGTCCACAATATGCAGTGGTCCTTTGTGCTTTTTCTCGTTGCTGTGCTTGGTTGTTTTTTGGGCGATGTTACCGGTATCATCATTCCATATCTTCGCGCGCCAACTTCATCCCCCCCCAAAAAAAACAAAAAGGAGCGAAAACCGCTCCTTTTGCTTATCAATAGATGGCCTCGGCCACTTTTCTTACGCTGTCCACCGCTCCGTAGGTGAAGAAGTGCAGGCAAGGGACTCCGAAGTCTATCAGCTCCTTGCATTGGTTGATGCACCACTCGATGCCTAATGCTTTCGCGTCGTCGTCGTTCTTGCATTTCAAGGCCTCGTCCACGAATTCCTTCGGGAGGTTGGTGTTGAAGGTCTTTGGCAGCGCCGCGAGTTGCGACAGCTTGGTGAATGGCTTGATGCCCGGGATTATCGGCACGTAGATGCCTGCTTCCTTGGCGGCTTTCACGTACGCCTTGAACCTCTCGTTGTCGAAGAACATCTGCGTCACGACGTACTCGGCTCCGGCCTCCACCTTCTTTTTCAGCCAGTAAAGGTCTTGCTCCATGTTAGGCGCTTCCTCGTGCTTCTCGGGGTAGCCAGCCACTCCGTAGTGGAACGGCTTGACGGCCGACTTGATGGGAGACCCGTCCACGAACTTGCCGTTGTTGAAGTCGTTTATCTGCTGCTCCAGCTCGAGAGCGTGGCTGTAGCCGTCCTTCACGGGCTTGAAGATGGTCTCGTCCTTCGCCTTGTCGCCTCTGAGCACCAGCAGCTCGGTTATACCGAGGAACTGGAGGTCGAGCAGCGCGTACTCTGTGTCGTCCTTGCTGTATCCGCTGCAAAGAATGTGTGGCACGACTGTTATGTCGTACTTGTTCTTTATGGCGGCAGCCACGGCCACAGTACCTGGTCTTTTCCTCTCCTTTTTCCTCTTGAACACGTCCTCGCTCACTTCCTGATAAGTTATCTCACTGCGGTGAGTGGTTATGTTTATGTGGTGAGGCTTGAAGTCCTTGAGCTTGTCGATGGAGGCGAAAAGGTTCTCGGTGCCCATTCCCTTTAAAGGAGGTAACACCTCGAAGGAGAAGGCTGTCTTGCCTTCGTCCTTCAAAGTATCGATATATGACATGTTATTAGTGAATCTTTTTAAGATAGACTATTTGCCGTACTCTTTTCTGATTATCTGTGCTGCCTCGATCATCTTGATGAGCGACTTCTTAGTCTCGTCCCATCCTCTTGTCTTGAGTCCGCAGTCTGGGTTCACCCACAGCAACTCAGGGTTGATGTAAGTGGCTGCCTTGTGCAGAAGGTCGATTATCTCCTCTGTGTCTGGCACGCGAGCAGAGTGGATGTCGTAAACTCCAGGACCGATTTCGTTAGGGTACTTGAAGTCGCGGAACACGTTCAGCAGCTCCATCTGCGAGCGTGAGCACTCGATTGTGATGACGTCGGCGTCCATAGCTGCGATGTGCTCGATGATGTCGTTGAACTCAGAGTAGCACATGTGTGTGTGGATCTGAGTGTCGTCCTGCACACCGCTCGCGCTTATGCGGAAGCTCTCTACAGCCCACTTCAGGTACTCGTCCCATCCGCTCTTTCTCAGTGGGAGGCCTTCTCTGATGGCTGGCTCGTCGATTTGTATAACCTTGATGTTAGCCTTCTCCAGGTCAACAACCTCGTCTCTGATAGCCAATGCGATCTGCTTGCATGTAGTGGCTCTTGGCTGGTCGTTGCGGACGAATGACCACTCGAGGATAGTCACAGGGCCGGTCAACATACCCTTCATAGGCTTCTTTGCCACGCTCTGTGCGTATGCGCTCCATTCCACAGTCATTGCGTGTGGACGTGTAACGTCGCCGAAGATGATAGGAGGCTTAACGCAGCGTGAGCCATAGCTCTGCACCCATCCCTTCTGTGTGAATGTGAATCCGTCGAGCTGCTCGCCGAAGTACTCAACCATGTCGTTTCTCTCGAACTCGCCGTGTACCAGCACGTCGATGCCGATTTCCTCCTGCCACTCGATGCACTTCTTAGTCTCCTCCTTGAGCAGTTTGTCGTATTCCTCAGCCGAGATTTCGCCCTTCTTGAACTTCGAACGCCATGAACGAACCTCTTTTGTCTGAGGGAACGAACCGATGGTAGTGGTTGGGAACAAAGGCAGGTTCAGGCTCTTGTGCTGAAGCTCCTTGCGGACGCTGAATGGCGATTTGCGCTCTGCGTCTTCCTTCTTGATGTTGGCAACTCTCTGCTTTACAGCCTCGTTGTGTATCAGTTTCGAAGTCTTCTTGTCGGCTATGTCCTTCTTGTTCTCCTCGTATCTTGCGTTCACAGCAGCGTCGGCGTTGCCAGAAGCTATCGCCTTGAGGTCTGAAAGCTCAGCCACCTTCTGCCATGCGAATGCGAGCCATCTCTTTATCTCCTTGCTCAATACAGCCTCGTTCTTCTCTGCCTCGAGGTCGTATGGCACGTGGAGGAATGAAGACGAACCTGCGATGAGCACTCTCTCCTCGCCGAGCTTGCTCACAGCCTTCTTGATGGCAGCCAACGAAGCCTCGTAGTCGTTCTTCCAGATGTTACGTCCGTCAACAACACCGAGTGACAGCACTTTCTTGTCGTCGATCTTGCTCAGCACGCTGTCGAGCTGGTCTGCGGCTCTCACGAGGTCGATGTGGATTCCGTAAACTGGCAGTCCGAGCGCCAGGTCCTCGTTGTCCTTCAGTCCCTCGAAGTATGTAGCCACGATGAGTTTCAGGTTTGTAGCCTTGCTTATGGCGTCGTAAGCCTTCTTGTATGCGGCTTTTGTCTTGTCGTCGATGTCGAGAGCGAGGAATGGCTCGTCGATCTGTACGTACTCGGCTCCAGCAGCCTCGAGCTTCTTCAGCAGCTCGATGTAAACAGGGAGCAGGCTGTCGATGAGGTCGATTTTCTGGAATCCGTCCTCTTTCTCCTTGCCGAGGAGCAGGTAGCTCACAGGGCCGATAACCACAGGCTTTGTCTCGATGCCGAGAGCCTTGGCCTCGTTGTATTCGTCAACGGCTTTTGTGTCGAAAAGTTCGAACTTCTGGTTCTTCACGAACTCAGGCACGATGTAGTGGTAGTTAGTGTCGAACCACTTTGTCATCTCGGCTGCGATAACGTCCTTGCCGTCCTTCTGCACGCCTCTTGCTATCGCGAAGTAGAGCTCAGTCTTGTCGTTCTTCAGAGCGTTGTATCTTTCAGGGATGACGCCGAGAGTCAGCGAGAGGTCGAGCACCTGGTCGTAGAACGAGAAGTCGTTTGAAGGAATCAGGTCTATGCCAGCCTCTTTCTGTCTCTTCCAGTTCTCTTCCTTGATTTCCTTACTTGCCTTCAGCAGTTCTTCCTTGCTGATCTTGCCTGCCCAGAAAGCCTCTTCTGCCTTCTTCAACTCACGGTCCTTTCCGATTCTTGGAAAGCCGAGGATGTTTGTTCTTAATTTGTTGCTCATTTTGTATTTATAATTTTGGATTAGTGTATGCTTGTCATTTTCGGGTGCAAATGTATAACAACAAGCATATACCAAACAAAAAATTCTCAAAATTCAGAAATAAAGTCTATAAAGTGCCTTATTTTGCTATTTTCAAAGATAAATATTCTGCAAAATGCCACTTTGAATAATGTTTATTTACTTTGAATATGTAATTCCTTTTAGCTTTATATTTGTGAAAACAAAAAAGTCGTTTCAATTAATCCTTTGGCTTTATGGAAAGAAATAGTGAAATTATAAAGACGAGTGTCATAGGCATTGTGGCGAACGTTTTCCTTGCGGGTTTCAAGGCCTTGGTCGGCGTGCTGTCTGGCTCTATAGCTATTATAATGGACGCGGTGAACAACCTCAGCGACGTCATGTCGTCTGTGATTACGATTATCGGCACCAAGCTGTCGGAGAAGCCGGCGGACCGCATGCACCCGTTCGGTCATGGCCGCATCGAGTATTTCTCGGCTATCGTCATTTCGGTCATTGTGCTGACGACCGGTGTGACCTCGCTCGTGGAGTCGGTCAAGAAGATAATCGAGCCTACGGCGCCTAACTACACGACTGTCACTTTGGTCGTTATCGTCGTCGCCATCGTCGTTAAGCTGATATTGGGACGCTACGTCAAGAAGAAGGGCGAGGAGCTGAACAGCGATTCGCTTGTGGCGAGCGGCGCGGACGCGTTGTTCGATGCCGTCATCACGCTGAGTACGCTTGTGGCGGCTGGCATCATGCTGCTTTGGGATGTGTCGGTCGATGGCATCTTGGGCGCGCTCATTTCGGCAGCCATCATAAAGTCCGGCGTCGAGATGCTCAAGTCGCCCATCAGCGAACTGCTCGGCAGCCGTGTGGCAGGCGATTTCGTGAGGGAGGTGAAAAAGGAGGTGCTTAGCTTCGACGGTGTGCATGGCGTTTTCGATGTCATAATGCACACTTACGGCCCCGACACGATAATCTGCTCGCTGCACATCAATGTGCTGGACACTACGACGGCTTCCGAGATTCACATGCTCGACCGCTACATCGCCGAGCGCCTTTACCAGAAGTTCGGCATCATAGCCACAGTCGGTGTTTACGCCATAAACACAGGCGACAACGACGCTTCGAGGATGCAGAACGAGATAGTCAAGCGCGTCAGCAGCTTCGAGGGCGTCACTTCCGTCCATGGCTTCTATGTGGACTTCAAGCGCTCGGTCATCGCCTTCGACATCATTCCTGAGTACGAGGTCAGGGACGTGGAGTCGCTGAAGAACAATCTTGTGGAGTCGCTGAACAAGGATTACCCAGACTTCACATTCAACATCGTCGTGGACAATAATTATAGCGAGGAAATAGAGTAGGGGGGGGCGGTTCCCCGAATAAAACAAATGGCAGCTCAGTGATGGGCTGCCATTGTTGTTATGTGTGGGGAATTGTTTTTTTTACATCCTCGCTCTCACGATTTTTTCCAGCAGGCTGATCGCGCCTTCCGCAGTCGCCTTCGCTATGTCCAGTGTCAGGTCGTAGTTGCGCGCGTCGTAGCGGCTTTTGCCGGAGTATTCCTGAGTGAACTTCTCTCTTATCTCGTCGTTTCTCTTCAGCAGTTGGCGTGCTTCCTCCTCGCCCAGTCCGCGCATTTCTTTCAGTCGGTTTATGCGGAACTCCTCTGGGGCGTGGACGAAGATGCGCAGCGTGTTAGGCTGGTCTCTGAAGACCTCGAAAGCGCCTCGTCCGACGATGACGCACGGCCCTTTGCTCGCCAGCTCCTTCATGATGTTGCACTGCGTCTGGTACACGTTTCTCGCTGTGACCTCGCGTTCGTCCGGCACGTCGCCTATAGGCGCATGGCTGTAGAAGCGCAGGAAGTCGTCCCACCAGCGTGGCTTGCGCTCCATCAGGTTGTCCACGTCGTCGCGTGTCACGCCCAGTTCCTTGGCTGCGTCGTCCAGTATCTGCTTGTCCAGGAAGTCGACGCCGAGTCGCTTGGCCAGTTCTTTGCCGAGTGCTCTGCCGCCGCTGCCGTTCAGTCGGTTGATGGTCACGATTACATGATTCTTGTTTTCCATGATGTCCCCTTTTTATGAGTATTTCTCACAAAGTTACTCTTTTTTATTTCAACGTCATCCGTATAAAAAATGTTGTTCAGCATCAAAAACGGATTGCTTGCCGTCGGAGTGGCGTTTTGTGTATGTGCAAAAAAAAATCCCTAACGACTTTCGTCATCAGGGATTTTCTTGGTACCCAGACCCGGGATCGAACCGGGATGGATTGCTCCACTGGTGTTTGAGACCAGCGCGTCTACCGATTCCGCCATCTGGGCAATGGCATATTGCGGGTGCAAATGTAAGACTTTTTTGGCTATTTCCAACTTTTGCCCGTTCATTTTTATTAATTTTGTGTTGCGTTTTGAATAAAAAATTGTGATGACAAAACATTTTTTCTCTCTTTTGCTGATAGTGTTTCAGCTTTCTAACCTTTGCTCTGCTTCTGAAGTGAAAACGTACAAAGGCGTAATAGACGGTGGTTATAATTTCTTCGTGGCGACGCCGACAAGCAAGTCCGACACTCTGTCGAAGCCGCTCATCGTGTTTCTCCACGGGGCGAGCCTCTGCGGAACGAACCTCGAGCGCGTGCGCCGCTACGGTGTGTTGAACGCCGTGGAGCGTGGACTGAAAATCCCGGCGATAGTCGTGGCTCCTCAGAATCCCGGCGGCGCGTGGAGGCCATCGAAGGTCAACGATGTGGTGGAGTGGGTCGAGCATAATTACAGTGTCGATACCGCTCGTGTCTATGTCATGGGCATGAGCCTTGGCGGATACGGTACGCTCGATTTCGCCAACGCCTATCCAGAGAAGGTGGCAGCGGCAGTGGCTCTCTGCGGCGGCAGTTCGGTGAGGCATCCGTCGGGGCTCGGCAAGGTGCCTTTGTGGGTTATGCACGGCACAGCGG
>JAGCQO010000040.1 GCA_017965125.1 Paludibacteraceae bacterium | reverse complement strand
TCGCGTACCATTGCATCTAAGGTTCCGGAGAAATTATCGGCTTTGCTGCCAGCAAGTTCTATGTGGCCTTTGATGCTGACCTTGTCGCCTGCTCGAAGCTGTGGCAGACTGTCACCCTCCACGGCAATGCCATTGATGTTGTCAATAACTGCGTTATATGTAGGAAGGGCAAGGCTTAGTGCAGGGTCGCCCAACAGAGAGTACTGGAGCTTGTTCTTGGTCGTTTCAATGCCGTTCTTTACGAGATAGTTCTTTGCCTGTCGCTGAGCTTCGCCTAATGTGATAGGCTTGCCGTTCTCATCACAGGTCAGGACATATTTCATAAAGGCAGAGTTTATCTTCTTGTTCTGAGGGGCATAGACGGTACGTGTCGTTCCATAGAAAGCAACAGCTCCGCCTTCTGGGTTCAGAAGTGCTTTTTCTCCTATTGTTTCCTCGTTGCTGTCGAATGGCATTATCTCACATGAGGCTGTAACCCATAGAGGGAGGTTTGTGCCTTTGAAGTTCTCGAAATCCTTGATGTTGAGAACAATCTCGTGGGATATACTTGTTGGAGAACCGTGGCCGGCATAGTCGATAATCAGGGCTCCGTTGTTCTGTTGCTGCTTGATTATGCTCTCTGCATCGGGATAACGGTTGCCTGTGGATGAAGCCGTGCGCTTGAAGGCATCCCAGTAAACCTTGCGGACATAATATCCCGGGTGGTCGCTTATGGTCTGTTCGGCAACATCATTAACGTCATTCATGTGGGTGTTGTCGTTGCCGTCATCGCCTAAGAACATAATGGTGTTCTGCCAAGAACCTGCATTAGCATTGAGGGCGTAGTTGATTGTCTTGTTAACCAATACTGCTGCTTCTGTTTCTGTGGTGCAAGGGAAACGACCGACTCCTATATCCGGCAGACCAGCGAATGTGGATATGTCCTCCTCATCGTCAAGATATGTAAGGAAATCGTCGCTGACATAGCAATCCACAGAACTGAAAGAGTTCTCGCTCTCGTAACAAAGCAGATAATCGTCGGGTGATGCAGATTTTAGTTCTGATGTCAGCATCCTGTTGTCGAAGGTGCAGTCGCCAAAGAGCAAAAGGCTTTTGGGCGCATGAAGAGAGTCAGAACGGTCGTAGAGCATCTTCATATAGCGCTTGTATGCGCTAACGTCAGGAGTTCCGCTTGAGAACTCGTTGTATAGTGAGTCTGCAGGTACAATCCTCACATTCAATCCGTCATGGTTGGCGTGGTGCTTGGCGAGTCTTTGTGCTTGTGTGAGTAGTTTCTGTGACGAAGGGATGATAATCACCATGTCATAGTTCCTATCTGCGTGAAGGTCCTGGTTTCTCTTTATTTTTTCGACAAATTCTGCAGTTGGGAAGTTGTCAGTTGCCAAGACTGGGGCTGGCTTAGGAGAGTCGTAGCGAAGTGATATGTAGTCGAGTCTTGCTGTACCGCCAGATACGTTCTTGATAATGACTGTGTCATTTCCGTGAAGATTGTCCACGTTCCATGTGTCGGTAAAGCCATTTGCCTTGTCATTTGACATAAGGGAGATTGTACGTGAACCGAGTTCCTTGCCGTTGAGGTAAATCCTGATTTCGGTTCTGGCATTGGCTGTAACACTAATGGTTAGATCGGCTTGCGTGTTGCCTTCAGGGATGTTAATGATATAATTCTTGCTGGTT
>JAGCQO010000039.1 GCA_017965125.1 Paludibacteraceae bacterium | reverse complement strand
GTATGACGGCGACAACCTCACCATGCAGTGGTGCATCTCAAGCGAACCGCTTTACAATTCGATAAACAAGAAGGGAACTCGTGCTTATGGCGCGCAGTGGGGAGGCGAGCTTTCGAGCTACCACCACAATGTTTTTGCGCACTGCGCGGCTCGTGTGCCACAGATATACGGCGTGTCCAATTCATCATCAGACCCAGACTCTCATGATTTCCATGTAGATCAGGAGATGTATAACAACGTGGTTTACAACGCATTCGGCAGCGAGGCGGCATACAACGGCAGAGTCCAAGCGCCGAACGTAGCCGATGCCTACGTCAAGGTCAACATGGTTAACAATTATTACAAGCCAGGTCCGACTACAAAAGCAAAAAACGGTAACAGGGTTTTCCTGACTATTTATAATGAGGATTCGGAAACGGCTATCAGTAAATGGTATGTGGCTGGCAACAAGTACGAGTTGAACGATTATGCCACATCTTCAAGTGCGACATTATCTGCGCTTACTGCGGCGAATAATGACAACTGGACAGATGCGAAATATTCAGCAAAGACAGGAATAAACTTCAAGTCGGCTCTTACTACTAACATTTCAATAGGCGGAACTGGTACTGTTGCTGATTATGTGATGGCATCGCCTTCGGTAAAAAGTGGAATTGTGATTACAAGTGCCGATGAAGCTTATGCTGATGTCGTGAGCAAAGCCGGAGCAAACTGGCCTTCGCTTGACGAGGTTGACGCGAGAGTGCTGGCTGAAGCAGCAGGATTGCAAGAGCCAAAGTATGTTGGTCCGACAGCAACGACATATATAGGAGTGATAGACAGCCCGAGCGACCTGAAGCCAGCCGATGCCGACGACACTTGGAGCGCATATCCAGACCTGACGGCCTTCCCGGACGAAGTGGTGCCAGCCGACACTGATGGCGACGGAATGCCGGACACATGGGAGGACGCGAACGAATTCAACAAGAACGACGCGTCTGACGGCGTGGCTGTCGCTGCCAACGGATATACAAACCTCGAAAACTACCTGAACTCGATAGTGGAGGGCGTGAAGGCGCCAAGCAACATCACAGCTAAGCGCAACTCAGCGGAGGAGGCGGTAATCACATGGGACGACAACTCCGACACCGAGACGGGCTTCCGCCTCGACAGAGCTGACATAACTGCAGGCACCGACACCGTCTTCGTGAACGTGGCTGAAACCGCCGCCGACGTGACAGAATTCACCGACGCGACAGCAAGCAGCGACAGCAAGTACATCTACAGAGTGAGCGCATTGACCTCGACTGGAGCTACAAACGCTGTCCGCACCGTGCTTTACGTGAAGAGCGGCGACGAGAGCGGACTGAGTGAGCGTCAAGCAGTGGACGGCCTGACGGTTGCGCCAAATCCAGTGAAGAACGTCATAAACATAGCGAGCGGCGAGGCATTGAAGACAGTCGAAGTCGTTGACATGGACGGAAGGGCAGTTCTCAGCGTGAACGCCAAGGGCAAGAGCGCGTTGAGCGTAAACGCATCAGCATTGACTAACGGATTATACATAACAAAAGTGACGGCAGAAAGCGGCAACGTTTCAGCCGTTAAGATTATAAAGGAATAAACATGAAAAAGATTGCGATTGCAGTAGTGTCGGTTGCGCTTGTAGCGATGTTCGCATCGTGCAGCAAGGGAGAAGGCAAATTTGGCATAAACGACAAGGCTTCCGACGAAACGAAGGTGTTTG
>JAGCQO010000038.1 GCA_017965125.1 Paludibacteraceae bacterium | reverse complement strand
CGGCAAGGAAAATGTCGCGTATCTGCTCTTTGTGAGCACAGGAAACAGACCAAACACCACGGTGGATGTGACGATAGACGGCGAAACGTCATTCACGGCAGAGACTGTAAAGGCCAAGAAGTCTGGCAACAAGGGGACTTCCTACGTTGTGTCTGTCGGCAAGCGCACAGTCAAAGTGACAGCAGATGGCAACGTGTTGTATAATAAAGTTGTGTTCTTATCTCCTCAGGAAACTAAAAAAATAATGCTGCCATGAAAATAAGGCATATACTATTAGCAGGTCTATTTGTGTTTATGTGTTCGTGCGCGGAGAAAACTCTGTACACATGGCATAAATACGAAAAAGTATCTTACAAATACCAGAAGAAAGCCACAGACGAGCTTTATCAAAAATCATTGAAGGAATACCAGAAAGTGATTGAAAAGCAGAGCGGCTTGAGAAACGTGGCGCCTCCGGGAATAAATGCAGAGTACGGATATTTGTTGTGCAAGGCAGGAAAAGTGTCGGAAGGAATAGAGTATCTCAAGAGAGAAGTGGCTTTGTATCCTGAGTCAGAGATATTTATATCACGAATCATTAAACAGTTGGAAAAATGAGAAATATCGTAATATTAGGATTTGCATTGGCCATGCTGTTGACGTCGTGCGATACACAGAATCTGAAGAGAGGCACACAGTATAAAATGATGTACGAGGAGAAACCGTTGTCTATCGTTGTCATGCCGCCGATAAACCAGACAAACTTCGTCGAGGCGAAGGATTATTTCTACACGACCATGTATAAACCATTGTGTGAGAAGGGCTATTATGTTTATTCTCCTTATATGGTGATGGATATGTTCCAGGCGGAAAGTGCTTATGATAGCGAGCTTTTCCTGGAAGGCGACCTCACTGCCTTCAGAAATGTGCTGGGCGCTGACGCTGCGATGTTCACCATAATAAAGACATGGAGTAAAAACGCTATAGGCGGGGGCATTACGGTTGATATAGAGTATGTGCTGAGATCGACGAAGACTGGCAACACGATTTACCACCGTGAAGGAAGAATCACGCTTGACACGAGCGTAAGTTCTGGCACAGGCGGAGCGTTGGGAGCTCTGGTAAGTGTTGCGGCGACGGCGATAAATACGGCTGCGACCGACAAGATTGAGGCCGGCAGGGCATGTAATGAGTTCGTACTGAGAGACATGCCAGAAGGCAAGTACGGCGTTCATTTCAACATGGATCAGGATTTCTTCGCCGACAAGCCTTTTGTCGTGGGCACAGTGAGAGCGAAATAGAGCAAGACTTTGTGATAAAATGGTCCGCATTGAATCATATTCAGTGCGGACTTTTTTTGTGTATCTTTGTTGTCCTTTGAATTAAAATTGAAATGACAGGCTCGGAGACAAATTGGCGCGGACATGCTTGCGCTTTTTCTGCAACACTGATGTGGGGCGTCATGGCGCCATTGGCTAAGGATGCGCTGACGGTGTTCACGCCCTTCATGCTGACGGCGTTCAGAATGGCAGGCGGAGCATTGCTGTTCTGGCTTGTGTCGATGGCGATGCACAAGGAGGAGCATGTGTCGCGCAAGGACTTGATAAGGCTGTTTTTCGCCGGACTTTTCGCTTTTGTGTTCAACCAAGGGCTGTTTCTGACCGGACTGTCCATGACCACGCCTGTCGATGCGACCATTGTCACGACGATGCTGCCTATCATCACGCTGATATTCGCCGCAGTCTGGCTCCGTGAGCCGCTTACGGGACTGAAGGCGGTGGGCGTTTTTGTCGGATTCGCTGGCGCGCTGACGCTCGTCATCACGTCGGCCGACAGTGTCGTGGGCGGAAACTACAAAGGCGATTTGCTGTGCCTGCTGGCTCAGACGTCGTTCGCCGTGTATCTGACGTTGTTCAAGGATCTTAGCCACAAATACTCGTCCATAACCATGAACAAATGGATATTCACATTCTCCATGCTGTGCTACATCCCGGTTTCCGGCGGACAGTTCCTTGAGTTCGACTGGTCAAGCGTACAGACGCAGGACTGGATGGAAGTGGGCTATGTGGTGCTGTTCGGCAGTTTCTTTGCCTACCTTCTTTACGTGGCGAGCCAAAGCTATCTGCGTCCGACCGTCGTGGCTATGTACAATTACCTGCAACCGATAACAGCCTCGCTCCTGGCTGTGGCGATGGGCATGGCCGTCTTCACTTGGCAAAAGGCCTTGGCGATAGTTCTCGTCTTCGCCGGCGTTTATATAGTGACCCACAGCAAGAGCCACGAGGAGTTGAAGAAGGAGAGGCGTCAAAAAAACAGAGCATAAATAATGGCGAAAAAGATAAAAGACACCGAGCAGACACAGCAGTACTGGACTGAGGCGATAGCCAAAATCGAAAGGCTCGACGTGTCGTTTGTGGCGCGCTACAACCTGCTTTACCACTTGCTTGCGGAGTTCCTTCGTGTGAAGACTCAGGACTCCACGATAATCTTTTCCGGAGCGCAGGCGAGGCTGCTTTATGTGGCTGACAAATGCTCATTCCCTTACACCATCGCACTGAACTCGTTCCGATACCGAGGCCGCCACGCCCGAGACCTCGACGACCTCACGTTGCGGAGGAACTGGCATCAGGATGTCGATGTTTTCGCCGCTTTTGTGTGTTATGCGTTCGGCGACAGGTCACGGACGCTCTCGATAGAGAAGATAAGCGACAGCGCCGCCGACTCATTCGCCCATTGGCAGAAGATGAGGGCATCGGTCATAGGCAGGAAGGGTTCTGTGGTGGAGGTGCGCGACGAGGTCTCGGGCAATGAGTACTCCGTCAGTGTGAAGGACTGGAGCGCCGACGCCATCGACTACAAGGCCGGCACGCAGCTCAACCTCATAGACGTGGGCGTGGACACGGACGGGCTGCTTGTGCCTTCGTTGCTCATATACGAGCCGGACATGCTCGTTGATATTTCGACCATAGCACGATGCTTCACACAGCACGCCGACTCCGAGAAGATTCACCTCCTCGACAAGTTCAGCCCGAAGGCCCAGACCAGAGCGACACTCTTGGGTAACTTGGCGTCGCAGCTGCTGGACGAGACCGTGAACTACGGCGACAGTGCCGACTATGTGAAGGCTGTGCGTAAATTCTTCAGAAGCGCGCCCATCGACATAACCACGTGCGAGGACATGGACGTGAGGTTTCATGACGACGCCAGACTGCAACTCGGCAACTTGAAAACAATCATAAAACGCGTGCAGACCGAGGACCGCAACTACAACAAGGACAAAGTCATGCTCGAGCCTTCGTTCGTGTGCGAGACTTTGGGGCTGCAAGGTCGTATGGACTTGTTGCAGAGCGACTTCTCGTTGCTTATGGAGCAGAAGTCCGGCAAGCGCGACGATTTCAACCACCGCCACCAGACGCAGCATTACATACAGATGCTCATGTACTTGGCGATGCTCCATTACGGCTTCGGCAAAAAGAACGACGAGGTCTCGGCCTACCTGCTTTACTCGAAATATCCCGACGGACTGATGAGAGAGTCGAACGCTCCCGAAGTCGTAGCCAAGGCGATAAGGATAAGAAACCGCCTTGTGTGTCAGGATCTGATGCTGGCCGAACCCGGAGGCGCGAGGAAGCTCGTCGGCGCATTGACGCCCGAGTCCATGAACATGAAGCAAGACACGTCCAAGCTTTGGACCGACTATAAACGCCCGGAGATAATCCGACTGCTATCGCCGCTGAAAAACGCTACGAAAGAGGAACTTGACTACTTCTACCGATTCTTCACCTTCGTGGCGCGCGAGAACGTGATGAGCAAAGTGGGCAACAGAATAAAGGAGAACAGCGGCTTTGCGTCGTTGTGGACATCGTCGCTCGAGGAAAGGCGACGCGCCGGCAACATCATGGACTGCATGAAGATAGACCGCCTTGTCGAGGACGAGGACGGCACTGTGAGCGTCATCGAGCTTGTGCGCGACAACGACGCCTCCGACGACACGCTCTCTTCGTGCGAGTATCTGCCGAACTTCAGAGTCGGCGACATCATCGTGCTTTATAAGTACAACGCCAGCCGTGAACCCGACGTCAGAAAGGCGATAGAGCACAGGGCGACCATCTACAGCCTCGACGACAACAAGGTGTGCGTACGACTGCGCGCGCCGCAACGAAACAAGGGCGTCTACAAGGCGGCGAAAGGTTATGCCTGGGCTGTGGAGCACGACTACATCGACTCGTCGTTCGGCGCGCAGTACAGGGCTCTGTACGCATTCCTCAGCACCAACTCCGCTCGCAAAAAACTTCTGCTCGGGCAGAGACCGCCTTGCGTCGATAACTCCCTGCCGGAGCCAACGGAGTACGGCGGCATGAACGAGCTTGTGACCAAGGTCAGACGAGCCAAGGAGATGTTCCTGCTTGTCGGCCCTCCAGGCACTGGCAAGACGTCCTTCGGACTGATGAACATACTCAGGGACCAGCTGAAAAACGACGGCTCGTCGGTGCTTCTGATGGCTTACACCAACAGGGCGGTGGACGAGATTTGCTCCAAGCTCGACAAGGACGGAATCGACTTCGTGAGGTTCGGCCATGTCTCGTCGTGCGACGAACGCTTCAGCAAGTACCTTCTTTCCAACAGAATAGCGGAGTGCAGCAAAGCGAGCCAGATGCGCGAGTTCATCGTGCGGACGAGGGTTTTCGTCGGCACAACGACCTCAGTCTCGTCGCTCCAGCGCGTGTTCACCATCAAGCCGTTCGACTTGGCGATTATCGATGAGGCTTCGCAGATACTCGAGCCGAGCATCGTGGGATTGCTGTCGGCGGTTTCCACAGCAGGCTCGGCGCCTGTCGATGCCATCAGGAAGTTCGTCCTCATCGGCGACCACAAGCAGCTGCCGGCGGTCGTGTCGCAGACGGCGGTGGAGTCGCGCATCGTCGAGCCGTCGTTGCGTGGACTCGGCTTCGAGGACTGCTCCGAGTCGCTGTTCCAACGCTTGCTCAGGCTTTATCATGGCAATGAGCAGGTCGTTTACACATTGAAATTCCATGGGCGCATGCACCCCGAGATAGCCGACTTTGTCAACAAGGCGTTTTACGGCAATGAGCTTCTGCCCATTCCTCTGCCTCACCAGTCGCAGTCGTTGGGCTTCGCTCATGTTCCCCAGACGGGCAACCGCCTCGTGCCGCTCATGAGCAGCAATCGCTGGGTTATGGTTGATGTGGAGCCTACGGATGAGGCTTCGTTCTCCGACAAGGCGAATGTGGCTGAGGCTAAGG
>JAGCQO010000005.1 GCA_017965125.1 Paludibacteraceae bacterium | reverse complement strand
CCAGCCTCAGACTGCATTTCCTGTACTGTTACAGTATCGCCGTAAAGGTTCTTTCTACCTTGTGCTGCCCACTCGTCAACGTGCTCCGCCATTGGAGACGATGGAGTGATAGGGTAAATAGCAGCTACCTCTGTGAACATATATGCTATGTGCGCAGCGGCTTCGTTACCATCACAAGTGATGTACTTTTTTTCTTTTGCCATTTTACTTTAGTTTATTGAAGTTGAAAAAATATTTAGTTGAAATATTCTCTTGTATAAAAGTGCAAATGATATTGCACGTAAAAAACGCACAAAAATAAGACTTTTAGAATAATCTGAAAAAAACAATCGACAAAGTTAAGCCGCTTGTTATCACTTTTTCAGAATTCGCAAATCTCACTTTGCGTCATATAAAAATAAAAACACCTACAGATTAACGCATTGTGTTCGTTACTGTAGGCGCATTGTTGAGACATCCTCCGGGTTTAAGAGCGCAGTTTTCGCCGATGGACGAAGACTGTATGCCAGCCGCCGACATGGCTCCGCTGATGTTAGCTAATGTCGTTTCTCTGTCATTGTACTTCACTGTGACGACACCCTTCTTCTGGTCAACCTTGACACCCTTGACACCTGGGAGTCCTTTGACATAGCTGACCACAGCTTTCTTGTTAGGTATCATTGCGTTGAACTGCGCTGATTTCGTTCCCGCAAAAAGATTTGCAGCCATAAAAGCCGAGCAAACAAGGACGAATACCTTCTTCATAAATCTTATTGAATAGTTACGCGTTTTGATTTTGTAAAAGTATTGATTTTTTTGTTTTAAACATACGGATTGTATGTTTTTTCGTCTATAATTGTCGAAATCGGACCGTGCCCGGGGTATATCTTGGTGTCGTCGGGCAACGGGAAGAGCTTGGTGTAAACAGAGTCGAGCAACGACTCATGGCTGCCTCCCGGGAAGTCGGACCGCCCTACCGACATTCTGAAGAGCGTGTCGCCGGAGAACAGCACACCGTCTTCGCGGCCATAGAAACAGACCGAACCCTGCGAGTGTCCGGGTGTCTGCAGCACGCTCAGCACCGTGTCGCCGAACGTCAGCTTGTCGCCCTCGCCTATCCAATCGACATCGAAACGCAGCTGACTGAGGCTTTCCGGCAAGCCGTGGAACTGGAGCTGGCCGCCATCGAGGAAGACCTTGTCGCCGACGTTGGCCTTGGGCTTCAAACCGTACTCCTTGATGACCATCGGGTTGCCCCAGATATGGTCGAAATGAAGGTGGGTGTTGAGCAACAGGACTGGTGTGAGCCGCTCCTTCTCGATGAAGGATTTCAGCTCGTCCTCCTCGGCGCTGCAGCAACAGCCGGGGTCGATGATGGCGCACGACTTCGTGTCGTCGTACAACACGTACGTATTCTCCTGCAGCGGATTGAATGTGAACGACTTGACCTTCATTTATTTGGCTTTTACGGGGAGATACAAAATATGCTTCGTCTTGAAGAACTCGCCTTCGAAATACTCGCTGACGTCGAACAGCTCGGCCGACGAGCGGAACGGCATCATCTCCGCCTGAAGGTCGCCCCCCTTGAGGGTTATGAAACCGTTGGGGAGCGGATTGCGCTGCTCCGAGGCGATGTTCTTGCGCGCCAGCTTCGACAAGTCGGAAAGCACCATCGCCGCTCTCGACACCACGAAGTCGAACTTAAGCTTCTCCTCCTCCACTCTGGTGTTCACCGTCTCGACGTTCTGCAGGCCGATTTTCTCGGCGATGTCGGCACAAACCCTTATCTTCTTGCCGATGCTGTCGAGGAGCGTGAAGCGCACCTCTGGAAACATGATGGCCAAAGGGATGCCTGGGAAACCGCCGCCTGTGCCGAGGTCCATCACGCAACTGCCCGGCGTGAAGGAGATGAATTTGGCGATGGCGAGCGAATGAAGGATATGATGCGTGTAAAGGTTGTCGATATCCTTGCGCGAGATGACGTTTATCTTTGAGTTCCAATCGCGATACAGAGCGTCGAGCGCCTGAAACTTGGCGCGCTGGTCGTCTGTGAGGTTTGGAAAGTATTTCAGTATTTCATCCATAGTCAGATGTGTCTTTAAAACAGAATAGAATGATAATCAATAAAGGCGGAGATCAACTCTTCGCCTTTACATTTAAATATAAATATGTGTGTTATTTCCAGTTTTGCTCTTTCTTCTCCTTGGCCTGTGTCTTGATGAGCGCAGCCACAGACTTGTTGTCGGCACGGAGCACGTTGCTCACAGCATTCAGAGCCACAGACACTTGCACGCAGCCCAACGACGATGTGCCGATCTCGTAAGGGTTGTAAAGGAACACGATCGAGTCCTCTTTCAGATAGAAGTTCTGTGTTGGCTCCAGAGTGCCCAGACCGAAGTATCCTGCCCTGAGCATCTGCTCCTCGGCCTCGAAGCCCTTCTCCTGCATTATGGCCGCCACGATCTCGTCTCTTACCTTTGGCTCATATCCCTCTCCGAAGACATCCTCGAGTAGTATGCGCTCGCCTGTCTTCACGTCGTAGGAAAGGAGCTTCACGAATGGGATCGGATGCGCGCCGCCGTCATACAACGACCTCTCCATCTGCAGCGAAAGGATGTTCTCGCTGTTATATACAGGATATGTATTGAGCTCGAGCTCTGCGTTATGCAGCAGGAATGCTGGCGGAACCTCGCCGTTCTTCAGGAAGTCCTTTCTTCTCTGTCTTGCGAATGAGATTTCCTCCTTGTAGGCGTTCATCTGCGATGCGAGGAAGACGTCGGTCGCCTCTTTAGGAGAGAGTTTAAGGAGCGTGGTGTCGTCGAAAGCCTCCCAAACGATGTTTGTCGAGATTTTTTTCGCAACGCTGTCGGAAGCGGCCTTCTCTGGATAAACCAGCGTCAGCTTGATATTAAAATACGTGTCGGCTGTGTCCGGGATGTCCGAAGCCACAACGTGCATCACCTTATTCACCGAATAAGTTTCTAACGAGACCGACTTGTCGCCACAAGAAGTAATGAAGAATGCCGCTGCGGCAAAGGCCAATGCGACACAAGATTTTCTTGAACTAAAACATCCCATAGCAGGTAATTTTAAATGAAAGTGATTACAAATTTATGTATAAAAAGTCGCACTAGAAATTTTCAGGCAAACAAAAATTACCTTTTTTCAAAGGAGATATGTTCGAGTAGAAGTCTTTCACCTTCTGCAAGTCCTGTTCCTCGTCGTCTGTAACGCTGATGGTCAGGGCTATTCCTGCGGTTTTACTCTTGCCGTCGATAAAGGCGAGCTGCAAAGGCACGCCAGCGCCCTTCGCCATGTAGTAGAAGCCTTTCTTCCAGTCCTTGACCGGCTTGCGTGTGCCCTCGGGAGTGATGGCCACTCGGAACACGTCGTGTTTCTGCATCTCTGCGGCGAGCTGCTCTGTCAGCGACATGTGCTGCGAACGGTCAACAGGTATGCCGCCCATGGCTTTAAACAAAATGCTGAAAGGAAAGAAGAACCACTCCTTTTTCATAAGGAAACGCGGACGCTGGTCTTTGTAGATGGCCATATAGACAAGGTGGCCGATTACAAAATCCCAGTTGGATGTGTGGGGCGCGATGCAAATCACGCATTTAGGCAAGCGTTCTGTCTTCAACTCCACACGCCATCCAAACAAGCGCAAAACAAATGTCGCAAACCGCGAGAGCATTTCTCTTTTCGTAGATTAAATTGGAACGCAAATATACAAAAATGTTTTAATGCCTCTTAACCCAACGACCGCATTATCACCCACCGCCCGAATATTATTCATTTCTGTGCAATCACAAGCGAAGAAACAAATAAAAAGACAGGAACGAAGGTTATTCGCTCCTGTCTATTCGTCACAACCGATACTGAAAAGAGGGGCGGGCAATAGCTCGCCTCTGTATGATTTTTGTTGATGCGTAATTAAGAAATTAAAATGCTTTTATAAAGAAACTCCTGCATAATCAT
>JAGCQO010000293.1 GCA_017965125.1 Paludibacteraceae bacterium | reverse complement strand
ACGAGCTGAGGGACGCCATGAAAGAGAACGGCATCGGCAGGCCTTCAACACGCGCCGCGATCATCGAGACGCTTTTCAAACGCAATTACATAAAGAAAGAGCGCAAGGCTCTGTTCGCCACTGCGACGGGCGTGCAGCTCATTGACACGATATAGGACGAACTGCTCAAGTCGCCCGAGCTGACGGGGCTTTGGGAGAAGAAGCTCCGTGAGATAGAGAAAGGGGAGTACGACTCGGCGACATTCATCAACGAGCTGAAGCAGATGACGCTGCAGGTCGTGAAGAACGGTTGTTCGGTGGCGCACCGCCGCATTGAGTCTGAGCCGACCATCGTGGACGAGCTGAAGGCCGCGTCGGCAAAGCGCAAGCAGCGCGCCAAGGCGCCGAAGAAAGCGGCCGAGCCGAAGAAGCCTGAGGCGGCTAAGGTCACCGACGAGATGATAGGCAAGCCATGTCCGAAGTGCGGCAAGGGCGTCATCATAAAGGGGCGCACGGCCTATGGCTGTTCGGAGTGGAAGAGCGGCTGCGACTGGCGAGCCATGTTTTAATATCTGCGGAAGCCGCACCTTTGGCAGGTCTCCTCGACGGCGGTGCGGTTGTTGAATCCTTCGATTATCTTTTTAGCCCTCGGCGTTTCCAGGGCTTCGAAGAGCGACATCTCGCCGATGTTGCCGAGCGGCATTGTGGCGTTGGCGTCGATGCAGCATGGGACTATCGTTCCGTTGGCCAAGATGGCGATCTGCTGTTTCAGTCCGAGGCAGGTCTTGCGTTTCACCCTCGGCGCATTCTTGTCCGGCCATGCGAATCGGCGGTCGTTTTGCAGGAAAACCCTCTCGCTCAGCGGATTGCTGCCGTGCTCCTTTATCTCCTTCATGTCTATGCCGTAGTGTCGGCAGAGCATGGTTCTCATCCTTCTGTTGAACTCGGCTTCCTCGCTTTCGTCCTGGTAGAAGTCGTCCATGTTCCAGAGCCTGAAGCTGACGTAGGTGAGCGGCGATATTTCGTCGGCGCACTTTATGGTGTTCGTCATTATCTCGTCACACTTGTCGTCGTCGAAGTTCTCCCTCCAGTCGTGCACGGAGATGGACAGCAGTCTCGGCGGATTCCTTTTCAGCACGTCCATGCGCTCCGAGAGCTTTGTGGCGTTGGTGGTTATGTTCACCTCAAGGTTGTTTTCCGCGCATATTCTCAGTATGTCCTCGAGGTGCGGATGCATGAGCGGTTCGCCGAGCACGTGCAGGTAAACATGGTTGGCAACGGTGGCAGCCTCTTTCGCCGCTTTCCTGAACAGTTCGACGGGCATTACTTGTGCCGGTATTTCCTTGGTTATGCAGAAAGGGCAGTGCAGGTTGCACGTGTTGCTTATCTCTATGTAAACTCTTTTCAGTCTCGGCTTCATTGCTGTGCAATAAAAAGGCCAAGCGGCATGATAACCGTTTGGCGCTTTCTATAGTGTATGTGTTATGTTCGTTTATTATCCGTTGCCGCCAGCTTTTCTGACAGTTGCGGTTTTCTTAGGAGCGGCTGCTCTCTTTGTTGTAGGCTTCTGTGCGGCTGCGGCCTTAGCCTCTCTTTTCTTGTCGGCAGCCTGCTTGTCGGCCTGCGCGTTGTCGGCAGTCTCGCCTTCCTCTTGTACGCTGAAGTCGGTCTCGCCGTTCTCTATCAGCAGGTTGTACCAGCTGATGACCTTCTTGATGTCGTTTGCGTAAACGCGCTCCTTGTCGAAATCAGGAAGCACAGAAGCGAAGTAAGCCTTGAGCGCCTCTTTGTCCTTGAGGTCGATTTCCACCTTCTTTGTGT
>JAGCQO010000292.1 GCA_017965125.1 Paludibacteraceae bacterium | reverse complement strand
CTTTCGGCCAACCTGCGTGCCGAGAATCTGCTTAACCGCCACTATTATGACCACACGAGCTATTACCGGCTCAACGGGGTTCCAGAGCCTGTCGTCAACGTGCAGGCGATGGTCTCGTTTGAGTTCTAATAAATCACTTTTTTAAATCGAGCCGATGGCTCACAAACTTTTTTAAAACAATGAAAACAAACATCAAATCAGCATTAATAGTAATTCTTTCAGTTCTTTTCACTTCGGTAATGACGGCTTGCGGCGACGATGACGACAAGACATCTGCTCCTGTGGTCGTTTTGACCGAAGCCAACTACGAGTCTGCCGAGAACGAGGTCTGCGTGCAGGCCAACATTAGCGCGGAAGGGCTCATCGCCTCTCTCGGTGCCGTTGTTCTCGACAAGGACGGGCGTCAGGTGGGCGAGTCGTACTCCGACAGCAAGACTTACGCTGGCGTGAAGGCCACGGACGGCGTTCATTTCCACATCCACAACGTTGTCATAGCCGATGTTGCAACTGTGGCGGACTACAAGCTTCGCCTTACGGTAACCGACAAACGCGGGCAGCAAACGACAGTGGAGCAGGCGCTTGGACTTGAGGAAGAGGATGAATGATGACTATGCTAAATCGTAATAATATGAGTATCAAGACTTTTTGCGTTTTGTTAATCAGCCTTTTGTTCGTGTCGTTTGCCTCGTGTGGCGACTCGGACAGCAAGGACGTCAGCTATCCGGTCATCTCGGACACTTTATCGACGGCGTCGCCACAAGAGTGCGACCGTTTCTATCGCGGCGAGACGATTCATTTCCACGCTTTGTTTGCCGACAACATCGCCTTGGGCAATTACAACATCGAGGTGCACAACAACTTTGAGCACCACAGCCACGGCACTTCAGCCACCGACTGTGAACTCGACCCCGTGAAGCCGGCTACGTCCAAGGTGTGGGTTTACAACGAGTCGTTCCCCATTCCGGCGAACTCGGCGGTTCACGACGCGTTTGTCGATATTCCGATACCTGACGACATAGACACTGGCGACTACCATTTCGTCGTGCGTCTCACCGACGCGGCTGGGTGGCAGTCGTTCAAGGCGTATTCAGTCAAGATTCTTGAGTAATGTGTGATTTGCTTTCTTTTATTACCTTTGTGGAGGTGTTTAAGGAAGCAAATCTTTTTTTATAAAATGGCAAAAAACGCAGACATGCTTTTCCGTCTGACTTTCCCTGTCGGCAAGTCGGACTTCAGCATCGGGTATGACGACAATATCCTTTCCGTCGGCTCGTGCTTTGCGGAGAATGTGGCAGAGCGGCTTTCGCAGTCTCGTCTGCGCGTGACGGTCAATCCGTTCGGCATTTTGTACAATCCGCTGTCCATAGCCTCTGCTCTGCATCTGCTTGCTGCCCAAAGGCTTTTCACCGAGGACGATTTGTTTTTCAGCGAAGGGTTATACCACAGCTGGATGCACCATTCGCGCTTCTCGCGTGACGAAAAGCAGGCGTGTCTTGACGCTATCAATTCGTCGATTCAAGCCGTTGACTTCAAGAAGATTACGACCGTTGTTCTGACGCTTGGCACGGCGTGGGTCTATGAGCTGAAATCGACGGGGCGGATTGTGGCCAACTGCCATAAGCAGAAGCCCGACCTGTTCGCTCGCCGACGCATCAGTGTCAGCGAGGCCGTGAAGGCTCTTGGCGACGCCATAAGCGAGATCCGTGCGCTGAACCCCGGCGTCAGGATTGTGCTGACCGTCAGCCCCGTGCGCCACTTCAAGGACGGCGCCCATGAGAACTCGCTCTCCAAGTCGGTGCTTCACTTGGCTGCCGATGAGCTGTGCGCGACTTTCGGCTGCGACTACTTCCCAGCCTACGAGCTCCTTATCGACGACCTGCGCGCCTACCGCTTCTTCGCCGACGACATGGCTCATCCGTCACCTGCGGCGGTGGACTACGTGTTCGCGGCTTTCTGCGAGCGTTATTTCACCGACACGACCGACCGCACAGCGTCCGAGGTGCGAAAACTCACACGTTCGCTTTCACACAGACCCTTGACCTCCGACGACAACTACCGACGCTTCGTGGAGTCGCAGCTCGCCAAGTTCCAGGCCTTCGCCTCGGAGCACAAGGAGGTGGATCTTTCAAACGATATTATTGATTTAAAGAACCGCATGGCGTAAATTTGCGACTTCTTTTTTAACCCGGAAAACAACTCAATGAGCAACAATAACGAACAGGCTGCCGCAGCCACAGAGAGAAAGAAGAAAAAGCAGAATCCGTTAATCAACATTCTCTTTAACATCGTTGTCCCTGTCGTCATCCTCTCCAAGTTCAGCAACGACAACTACCTCGGCCCGAAGCTCGGCCTCGTCGTGGCGCTTGCCTTTCCGCTTGGCTATTTCCTGTGGGAGTGGCGCCGTGAGCATAAGGCGAATTTCATCTCCATACTCGGCTTTGTGAGCGTGCTGCTGACGGGCATCATCGGCGTGTTCGAGTTCCCGAGCGAGCTCATCGCCTACAAGGAAGCGAGCGTGCCGTTCATCATCGGTCTGGCAGTGCTCATTTCCATGAAAACGCCTTATCCGTTGGTCAAGAAACTCCTTTACAATGAGGATCTTATGAACATGGAACTGATAAACAGCCGCCTTGAGGAAAACGACAACAGCAAGGCTGTGGAGCGTATGCTCGTCAACGCCTCATACATGGTCGCAGCGTCGTTCCTTGTGTCCACGATTCTCAACTTCTCGCTCGCCAAGTACTTGATTCACAGCCCTTCCGGCACACCGGAGTTCGCCGAGGAGATGGCACGCATGACGGCGCTTTCTTATCCGGTCATCGCACTGCCTTCGACCCTCGTGCTCGTCTTTGCTTTGTTTTATGTTTACAACCGCCTCTCGAAGCTGACTGGGCTTGAGTTTGAGCAGCTTTTCAACATTGATGTCGAAGGCGGCAGGAAAAAGGCCGAGGAAGAAAAAGACAAACAAGAATAAGTCCTTTTCATTCGCCTTTTTGTTCCTTTATGTTACTTTTTTTAACCTATTTTTGAGAAAATACTTATATTTGACTTTCTTTTATAAGAAAGGCTAAAATAATGAAGGCACAACTTAGAGCCGCCAATCGTGCGTACGCATCCAAGGAAAAGGGAAACCCGCTGCTGAGTTTCCTTCTCAACTTCATTATCCCTATATTTTTTCTGACTAAATACTCGCTGTTTTGCGATGTGGTGGGCTTCGACGGCATCATCTTCCCGTTCAAGCTCGGCGTTGCGCATAACCAGGTGGCAGCCAATGCGCTTGTGCTGTCGCTCTCGTTTCCGGTGGGTTATTTTATCGTCAACTGGATTATTCACAAGAGAACAAGCATAGTGGCCATGGCAGGCATCGTGGGCGTGTTGCTCACAGGTGTTGTCGGGCTGTTCGAGCTGTCGTCGCAGTGGCTTGCCATCAAGGACGCGGCCATTCCTTTTGTGTTGGGATTGCTCATACTCCTGACGCTGAAGATGGACCCGCCGCTTCTTGTCCGCATGGTGTGCAACGACAAGTTCATGGACGTTTACAAGGTCGATGCGGCGTTGGAGCGCAACGGCAAAGGATGCAGCTTCAAAAAGCTCTTCAGAGACACGACATGGCTCTTCTTCTTCGCGTTCGTATTCTCTGCAGTGATGCACTATATCCTTGCGGTCATCGTGCTTGTGGACCCAATGCCGACCAACGAGCAGATAGCCGAGCTCATGTATCTGAAGTATCCGTACTGTGTGCTGCCTTTCGCGCTGTGCATAATCTTCATCGTGCTTTATTTCTTCAGAAAAATGACGCGACTTACAGGCTTGACCATGGACGAGATATTTCCTCCTGAACTCGACAACAAGTGATAATTATTCTTACCTTCGTGGTTCGTTGAATGATTATCAAAAACTACGATGAAATATCTTCTTGAAGAAATAGCCAAAGTCACTGGCGCAAAGCTGATTGGTGACGGCTCGGATATAGTTTCCTATGTCATAACCGACAGCCGTACGGTTTCTTATCCCTCTGGTTCAATGTTTGTGGCGCTCAAGACCTCTCGCAACGACGGTCACCGCTATGTCAAGGACTTGATTTCGGTCGGGGTGAAGTCGTTCCTCGTGAGCGACGAGTCTGTCGTGACCGACAACGCGAATTTCCTTGTGACCGACGACCCTTTGAAGGCGATGCAGAAGCTGGCGGCATACCACCGCGCGAAGTTCCACATCCCAGTGCTCGGCGTGACCGGAAGCAATGGAAAAACCATAGTAAAGGAATGGATAAGCCAGCTCATAGGCGACGACAAGAAGGTGACACGCTCGCCACGAAGCTACAACTCGCAGATAGGCGTGCCGCTCTCTGTGCTTGAGATTGAGGAGCAGACCGAACTCGCCATCATCGAGGCGGGTATCTCGAAGCCGGGCGAGATGGACAAGCTCGCGAACATCATAAAACCGACCGTCGGCATATTCACACACCTCGGCGAGGCGCACCAGGAGAACTTTGCGTCGCTCAAGGAGAAGTGCGAGCAGAAGCTGCTGCTGTTCACTTCGGCCGATGTGCTTATCTACGGCAAGGACGACAAACTGCTCGACATAGCCGTGGCGCAGGCCGACCTCAAGGCGGAGCAGTTCACGTGGGGCAAAACAGCCGGAACGACCGTCAAACTGCTCTCTGCCGGCAACTCGGCGAAAGGATATGACATCAAGTATAAATACAAGGACAAGGAGTACGCGCTGACACTGCCGTTCGGCGACAACGCCTCGGTGGAGAACGCCATGAACTGCCTTTGCTTCATGCTTTGGCTTGGCTACGACCCCGACGAGGTTGCCAAGCGATTCTCGACGCTCAAGTCCGTGGCGATGCGACTTGAAGTGAAGAACGGCGAGAACGGATGCCTTGTCATAAACGACTCCTACAACTCCGACTTCGACTCGCTCTCCATCGCCCTCGACTTCCTCAACTCACAGGCGGAGGCGAAGAAACTGAAGAAGACAATCATACTTTCCGACATATTCCAAAGCGGCAAGGACACCGTGTCGCTCTACGTCTCAGTGGCGGAGCTGCTGAAGAACAAGGCTGTGGAGCGTCTGATAGGCGTCGGCCCGGAGATTTCCGCTAACGCCAACCTCTTCAACTTCACCGAGAAGAGTTTCTACACATCGACACGCGAACTGCTCGAGTCGAACGTGCTGACAGAACTCAGAAACGAGGCGGTGCTTCTGAAGGGAGCGCGTTCGTTCCGCTTCGAGGACGTCTCGGCGAAAATATCGTCAATCGTCCACCAGACCACGCTCGAGGTCGATATAAACGCCATACTCCACAACGTTGACTACTTCCGCTCGTTCCTAAAGCCGGAGACGAAGATGGTTCACATGGTCAAGGCGAACGCCTACGGTTCGGGCGACGTGGCTGTCGCGAGAGCCCTTCAGGGACACGGCTGCGACTATCTCGCTGTGGCTGTGGCTGACGAAGGAGCGACACTGCGCAACGAGGGCATAAGCGTGCCTATCATCGTCATGAACCCGGAAATCGGCGGACTGGCGAAAATCATCGACTACCACTTGGAACCTGAGATTTACAGCTTCTCCATGCTCCATGCGTTCTTGGAGGAGGCGGAGCGCCAGGGTGTGAAGAAATACCCTGTGCATATAAAAATAAACACCGGCATGAGCCGACTCGGATTTGAGCTCGACGAGGCCGACGAGGTCATAAAGCAGCTGAAGGCCAAGGACGCGCTTCTTGTCCGTTCGGTGTTCTCGCACTTCGTGGGCAGCGACGAGGAGCGTTTCGACGACTTCACCGAGGAGCAGGTGCGCCGCTTCACGAGCGTGGCCGACAAGTTCGACAAGGCG
>JAGCQO010000291.1 GCA_017965125.1 Paludibacteraceae bacterium | reverse complement strand
GTACAGATCGTGGCATCACTGAGCCAACTCCTACATTCTCAGCTTGCTTCGGTCAGGCATTCTTGGAGCTTCACCCAACAAAGTACGCTGCTGAGTTGGTTAAGAAGATGGAGAAGTCTGGTGCTAAGGCATACTTGGTTAACACTGGATGGAACGGAACTGGCAAGCGTATTTCTATCCCTGATACTCGTGGTATCATCGATGCTATCCTTGACGGCTCTATCCTGAAGGCTGAGACTAAGAAGATTCCTTTCTTCGACTTCGAGGTTCCTACAGCTCTTCCTAACGTGAACCCAGCTATCCTTGACCCACGCGACACTTATGCTAACGCATCTGAGTGGGAGGTTAAGGCTAAGGATCTTGCTGCACGTTTCATCAAGAACTTCGACAAGTACGCAACTAACGAGGCTGGTAAGGCGTTAGTCGCTGCAGGCCCAAAATTGTAAGATTTTGAGCCGAAAGCAACTGCCTTTTGTGCAACTAAAGGCTCTTGTTGCTGCAGGTCCAAAGTTGTAATAGATTATAATAATCTCTAATATGAAAGCGGATGTCTTCGGGCGTCCGCTTTTGTTTTTATATTTGTAAGAAACACAATTGCAAAACGTTTGTTTATGAAAAAGATAATGTACAAGACTTCCGGCGTGTGCAGCCAGTTTATCGAGCTGGAGTCGGAGGACGACAAGACGGTTTCGCGTGCTGTCGTGGTGGGTGGGTGCAACGGCAATCTGCAGGGCATCTGCCACTTGATAACCGGGATGAGGCTCGAGGATGTGAAGGCGAAGCTTTCGGGCATCAAGTGCGGCCCTCGTCCGACGAGTTGCCCCGACCAGATAGCCAAGGCCATAGAGGAATTGGAAAAGCAGTAGGGCATGGATGTGATGACCAAGGAACAACGGCATGATTGCATGGCTCGTATAAAAGGGAAGAACACGAAGCCAGAGATGATCGTGCGCCGTTTCTTGTGGTCGCATGGGTTCAGGTATCGCATTAACTACTCGCGTCTGCCGGGAAGGCCTGACCTTGTGCTGCCGAAGTATCGTGCGGTGATAATGGTGAACGGCTGTTTCTGGCATGGGCATGACGGCTGCGTCTATTACCGTCTGCCGAAGTCGAATGTCGATTACTGGAGGACGAAGATAGAAAACAACAAGGCGCGTGACATGCGAGACAGAGAGGCGCTGGCCAAGATGGGGTGGAACGTCATACAGATATGGGAGTGCCAGCTTTTGCCCAAGAACCGTGACGCGTATTTGGAGGGGCTGCTGAGCCTGCTTGACGGACTGTTTCTCGAGGCGCACGGCGTGAAGCGCTATGTCGAGCCGGAAGTGGAGCCGCTGCCTTATGCCGCAGACGAAGAAGAAACGTATGGAAAATGAATAAATATGCCTTGTGCGGTTGGTACGTTTGTTGCTTTTCTGCCAAAAAAGATTACCTTTGAAAAATCAAGTGGAAAATCACCTTAGATATAATTAATACAAACACAAAAGAATAAGAAAATGAAAAAAAGACTGGTTGTTATGGCGATTGCCTTGGCTTCTGTGATGTCTGGCGCGGTCGCATCGGAGATTAAGTTGACGGATAATCCTTGGAAGGATGTCAACAAGGTGCTTAAGAAAATAAAGGCGCCTAAGTTCAAAGAGAAGAATGTTTTTGATATAACAAAATACGGCGCTGTGAACGGCGTTGAGGATTACAAAGTGAACGCTGTGAACAAGGCGATTGACGCTGCGGCTGCGGCAGGAGGAGGCGTTGTGCTCGTGCCTGCTGGTACGTATTACACTGGTCCTGTGACACTCAAGAGCAATGTGAAGATACATCTTGCTGACGGCGCTGTGCTGAAGTTCTCGACTAATCCAAAGGACTATGAGCCAATGGTGAAGACACGTTGGGAGGGATGGGACTGCATCAACTACCATCCGCTCATCTACGCTTACGGTCAGAAGAACATCGGCGTGACAGGAAACGGCGTCCTTGACGGCCAGGCTACCGACGACAACTGGTGGCCTTGGAAGGGCAAGGCTGAGCATGGCTACAAGAAGGGCATGATAAGCCAGGAGTGGAACGGCACAAAGGAGAACGGCGGCCGTAACAAGCTCGCGAGAATGGAAGAGGAGAACGTTCCTATGGAGCAGAGAATCATGAAGGAGGAGGACAGACTTCGTCCATCGTTCGTTGAGTTCTACAGCTGCGAGAATATCATCCTCGAAGGCTTCACTTTGATAAACTCTCCATTCTGGTGCTTGCACCCAATGCTGAGCAAGAACGTGACTGTACGCAGCGTGACTGTACGCAGCCATGGTCCTAACAACGACGGATGTGACCCGGAGAGCTGCGAGTTCGTGCTCATCGAGAAGTGCGAGTTTGACACAGGTGACGACTGCATCGCCATAAAGTCAGGTAAGAACAACGACGGACGCCGCTGGGCAAGACCTTCGAAGAACATCGTGGTTAGAGACTGCGAGATGAAGGACGGACACGGAGGCGTGGTGCTGGGAAGCGAAATCTCAGGAAACGTAAGCAACGTGTGGGTCGAGAACTGCCACATGGACAGCCCTAACTTGGACCGTGTGATAAGAATCAAGTCGAACCCAATCCGTGGCGGACATTTGGAGAACTTCTTCATCCGCAACATAAAGGTCGGCGTCTGCAAGGAGGCTGTCTTCAGAGTCGAGATGAAGTATGAGCACGTGATGGAAGGTCCTAACATGCCGTTGGTCAAGAACTTCTTGATGGAGAACGTGACAAGCAACAAGAGCAAGTACGGCGTTTGGATCGACGGATTCGAGAATACTCCACAAAAGCAGGTTACTGGCGTGACGCTCAGAAACTGCTCGTTCGACAATGTGAAGACTCCGCATAAGATCGTCGGAGCAGAGAACGTGAAGTTCGAGAATGTCAAGATAAACGGTACTCTTGTTGAGGTAAAATAATCAGTAGGAATTATGTGGAATGGGTGACCGGTTTGGTTGCCCATTCTTCATTAAAATAGAATCATTATGAAAGCACGTAATTTATTTCTGTCGTTGACACTTTCGTTACTTGCAATCAATAATGTTTGTGCGCAAGGCGACGGTCTGGAGACCAAGGTCTTCAATGTCAAAGGTGTGGAACTGAAGATGGTGCGTATTCCGTCGGGTTCGTACATGGCAGGCGCGCAGAGCCAGGACCCGTCGCTGCCTAACTATGATGCGAATGCGAAGCCAGAGGAAAGCCCGGTTCATAAGGTCAATCTGGATTCGTTCTGGATGGGGGAAACCGAGGTGACGCAGGCGCTGTGGCAAGCTGTCACAGGCAGCGATGCGAAAAAGGAAGGCTGGACCAAGAAAATCGGCAAGGGCGAGGGCTTTCCGGCTTATTACTTGAGCTACAATGAAATCTCGCAGTTCCTGTTTAAACTGAATCTGTATATGCTGGCGGAGACGCTTTTGCCGCCGGACATGGAGTTCGCTTTGCCTACCGAGGCGGAGTGGGAGTATGCGGCGCGAGGCGGCGATTCGCTGAGCGTTTATTCGGGCGACAGCGTTATCGACAGCGTGGGCTGGTATTGGGGCAATGCTGAGTCGATGGTTCACAAGGTCGGCGAAAAGGCGCCTAATGCTTACGGCTTGAAGGACATGACCGGAAACCTTTGGGAATGGACTTCGGATTTGTTCTTCAAATATCCTGACCACGAGGTGACGAACCCTGTGGTGAAAGGCTCTTTGGACGTTGGTGTGCTGAAGGGCGGCAGCTGGATGGTGAACGAGAAGAGGAACCGTCTGACTTACAGACAGCAGTGTGCTCAAGACTTCGAGTACGTTGATTATGGCTTCAGATTAGTCTTACGCCATGTCAAGAAGTAGCATGAACGTTTATCGAGTGGTGAAGTGGGCGGTCGCGATACTGTCCTACGGATTCCTCGTGTACGTTTTGCTTAGCTTTGACTCCTACGACGAGTTTCTCGCGCAGTGGGAAATTTCTTTTTCGGCCGGGCGTTTCGTCTGGCTGCTGCTGGTGCTGTTGCTTTGGCCGGTCAACCTGTCGTTCGAGGCGTTGAAGTGGCGTGTGTTGACCAAGAGCCTGCAGGCGATTAGTTTCAGGCAGTCTTTTCTTTCGGTGCTGGCGGGCGACGTCGCGGCATTCTTTACGCCCAATCGGCTTGGCGAGGTCGCTGGCAGGTGCATGTTCCTTGACGAGGAGAATCGGCTGAAGGGCGTGTCGCTGACCATAAGCAGCGGCGTGAGCCAGACGCTTGCGATATGCCTGTTCGGAGTGCCTTCGCTTGTCGTGTCGTTGCTGTATTGTGGTGGCGGCAGTGTCGCAGGCTCGTATGTGGCGGCAGCAGTGTGCTTGTTCGTGGCGATGTTGCTTGTTTATGCTTTTTTGCCTGATATTTTCGGCAAGTTGCTGGCTCTCAGGTGGGTGCCGCAGTCGGTCAAGCGTTTTCTGGAGCCGTTGTGCGGCCATTTGCGAGCCGATCTTGTGAGGGTCTTGCTTATCTCGTCATGCAGATATGTCGTATTCTCCCTGCAGTATTATTTTTTGCTGCGTTTCTTTATGGTTGATTTGCCTTTAGCCTATGGGGCAATCTTTATTGCTACTAATTATTTAATTATTACCTTTGTACCTTCAATGTCCTTTTCAGAAATGGCGGTTAGGGCTGGAGTGGCGTCAGTTGTCTTTGCTCCGTTGACAGACAATTTGATAGGAGTGATGGCGACGGGAGTCAGTGCATGGCTGGTGAATTACCTTTTGCCGATGTTGCTTGGCTCGGTGGTGTGGTTGAAGTATAATCCGCAGAAAAGAAAAACAAAGTAAGTTATGGAGAAAACATTTGATTTCGAGTCTATTAGACCTTATCGTGACGAGGAGGTTCATTCGCAACTTGAATCGCTTCTTAATGAACCTAAGATGCTGGCTCTTCTGCCAGTGCTGTTCCCAAACACAAATCTTGACGAACTGAAGAAAATGCTCCTCAGCATTGACTCTGTGCATGCGTTCCAGTCGAGCGTCATAAAGGCGTATCTTGACAATATCGAGGTGATTGCCACAGACGGAGTTGAGCTGAATGGCTTTGAGAACATAGACACTTCGAAGGCTTATATCTTCATCTCAAATCATAGAGACATAATCCTTGACTCGGCTTTCCTGAATACGCATCTGATAGCTGCTAATGTGCCATTGACGGAGATTGCCATCGGCGACAACCTGCTTATCTACGACTGGATCAGAAAACTCGTGCGACTGAACAGAAGCTTCATCGTGGAGCGCAACCTGCCGGTTCGTCAGCAGCTCGACAGCTCAATGCGTTTGTCGGCTTATATCCGCGACTCGATTTCACGCAGAAACCGCAGCGTGTGGATCGCTCAGAGAGAGGGCCGCGCGAAAGACTCTAACGACAGAACTCAGGTCGCTTTGCTGAAGATGTTCAACATGAGCGGCAATGGCTCGTTCGCCGACAACTTCAAGGAGATAAACCTCTGTCCGTTGAGCATAACTTACGAGTACGACCCATGCGACTATCTGAAGGCGAAGGAGTTCCAGCAGAAGCGCGACAATGCCGACTACAAAAAGTCTCAGGCGGACGATTTGCTGAACATGAAGACAGGTGTTCTCGGCAAGAAGGGACGTGTCCGCTTCCAGATAACCGGACCGATATTCGATGAGATAGACGAGATTGTGGCAAAGACATCGGTGAAGAACGAGCAGCTGACTATGCTTGCCGACGCCATCGACCGCCGCATTCACAAGAACTACACGATATTCCCAAACAACAAGGTAGCTTACGACGAGCTGTTTAACGAGAGCCGTTTTGCAAGCGAGTACACCAAGGAGGAAAAGGAGCGTTTCGACAACTACATCGATGGACAGCTCCAAAAGATAGATTTGGAGAATAAGGATACTGCATTCTTGCGCACCAAGATGCTGGAGATGTACGCAAATCCTTTGGTGAACCATCTTAAGGCTATAGAATAATATGGAAATAAAGAATAACAAAGAGCGCAAGAAGGCGATAGACGAGGCTGTGGCAAAGCTGACAGACCCGTCGGGGCTGGAGACTGTTGGATTCCAGTCTGAGACTGACTTTTCAATGCCTTCTGTAATCACTCTGCGCAGAATAGTGAATCTTTCGCGCTCGGTGTTGTTTCCTGGATATTACGAAGACAAGCCAGCCAACCCGTACAACATAACATACCACGTGGGCGTGGCTGTGGAGGAACTTCACAAACTGCTCGTGGGACAAGTTGTGGCAGGCTTCAACTTCTCGGAGGAAGGGATGAGCGAGGACGAGAAAGTGGATTTGTGGGACAAGGCGGACGCGATAGCCACAGGTTTCATCGCGAAGTTGCCGGAGCTCAGAGCCGTGCTTTCGACCGACGTTGTGGCGGCTTATAACGGCGACCCGGCTGCAAAAAGCTACGGAGAAGTCATTTTCTGCTATCCTGTGCTGAAGGCCTTGGTTAACTACCGTGTCGCTCACGAATTGCTGAAGCTCGGTGTGCCGCTGATTCCTCGTATCATTACGGAGTTGGCGCATTCGGAAACTGGTATCGACATACATCCGGGCGCAGTCATAGGCAAATATTTCACGATAGACCACGGAACAGGTGTCGTTATAGGTGAGACGGCGGTTATCGGCGACAATGTCAAGCTGTATCAGGGTGTGACCCTCGGAGCGAAGAGCTTCCCGCTCGACGACGACGGCAATCCGATGAAGGGCATCATGAGGCATCCGGTGATAGAGGACGACGTCATCGTCTATAGTAATGCGTCAATACTTGGCCGCATCACGATAGGGCGTGGCTCTGTGATTGGCGGTAACGTGTGGATTGTCAATGATGTGCCTCCGGGTTCGAAAATATTCCACGACGGAAAATAAATTAAAAAAGAAGAAACTCGTTTTTAAGACGAAATTATAAAACTATTTGATGAAAGAAACATTCCCGATAATGGGTAAGACCTACAAGGGTCTTGAAGATGTCCTGGCAAAAGAATTGCAGGATATGGGCGCACAGGAAATAGAGGTGGGCAACAGAGCTGTCAGCTTCAAGGGCGACAAGGCGTTGCTTTACAAAGTGAATTTGTGCGCAAGAACTGCGACCAGGTTCATCGTGCCGCTGGTGACTTTTGAGGCGCGTGATGCAGATGAATTGTACGCTAAGGCGAAGGCGATAGACTGGAGCGAATACCTCGACGCAGACAACACGTTCTCGATAGACTCGACTGTTTACTCAGAGACGTTCACTCACTCTAAGTTCGTGGCTTATAGAGTGAAAGACGCAATCGCTGACCAGTTTATGGAAAAGGATGGCAAACGTCCTTCGGTCAGCCTTACTAACGCCGATTTGATGATTAACGTGCATGTGTCCGAGACCGTTTGCACGATTTCGCTCGACAGTACCGGCGAGTCTTTGCACAAGAGAGGTTACCGTGTGGGCCAGACCGAGGCGCCTATAAGCGAGGTGCTTGCTGCAGGCATGCTGCTTCAGGCAGGATGGGACGGCAGCACAGACTTCATTGACCCGATGTGTGGCAGCGGAACGATAGTAATCGAGGCTGCGCTTATCGCGTTGAACATTCCTCCGGGAATATTCCGCAAGGAGTTTGCTTTCGAGAAGTGGAGGGACTTCGACAAGGATTTGTTCGACGACCTTTACAACGACGACAGCTTTGAGCGTGAGTTCAACCACAAGATATACGGTTCGGACATTTCTGTGCCAGCGATTAGGATAGCTGAGCAGAACGTCAAGAGCGCAGGATTGTCAAAATACATAGAGCTTAATGCGGTCAGCATCCAGGACATCAAGATGCCGGAGACGGCGAAGCTCATGGTGACAAATCCGCCTTACGGAGAGAGATTGAAGCCGGAGAAGATACAAGACCTTTATGGCGACATAGGCAGAATGCTCAAGCAGAAGTTCACTGGCGGAACAGCTTGGGTGATAAGCTGCGAGGAGAGTTATCTCTCGTGCATCGGCATGAAGCCATCGCAGAAGATTCACCTCATGAATAGCGAGATGGACTGCTTGTTCTGTCAGTACGAAGTGTTTGCCGGCAAACGTGAAGACTTTGTCAAGGAGAAAATCAGAAACGGCGAGTATCACAAGGAGGAGCCAAAGCCGGAGTTCAAGCGCACAGAGCGTGGACATTTCAGCTTTGAGAAGGAGACACGCTCGTTCGACGATTTCAAGAGAGAGCGCAATGACTTCCGTGAGCGCCGTGAGCCTCGTCAGCATACAGGCCGCCGTTTCTACAGCGACCGTCCAGAGGACCGCAACTATGGCGAGAACAGAGGCCGTCGTGACGACGAGGGCGCTCGTCCACGCAGAAGCAGAGAAGGGTTCTCTCGCGACGATAGGGATTTCCGCAAGGAGTCGAGATTCGACAGAGACCGTAAGCCTTTCGGACGATTCAGAGACTCGGAAGAGGGCTCGTCAAGAGGCTTCAGAAAAGACTTCAAGAAGGATTTCAGACGAGATGACGACCGAAAGGGTCGTGACCGCGACGACAGGAGAAGGTTCAGAGACGATGACAAGCGCGACTTCAAGTCAAGCCGTGGCAGAGGCTCGAAGCCGTTTGGCAAGAAGGATTCGTTCGGGGGCAGAGGCAAACGTGACGGATTCAAGAAAAGGAACGAGGGCCGTCGCAAGGACTCCTGGGGTGACGAAGAAGATTAAATCATGAGTTATATGGGCAAGGCGCACGAGAGTGCGCCTTGTTGCTTTAATAGACGCAGTTGGTGCAGATGTCCACGCTGGTTCTGCGTTTCAGGATTGTGGCTCTGAAGTCGTTGGCTTTCTTGCCGTGCCAGATTTCTTTCAGCGACGCCTGGTTGATATTGCCGAGGGAGTGTGTCGCGTTCTTGTCGAAGCTGCACGGAATCACGTCGCCGTCGATGGTGAAGCAAGCGGAAGTGAACAGCCTTGCGCATCTGTTGTGCAGCGTCCTTTTCAGCGAGTATGTGCCGTCGTCGTTTCGGGTGTATCTTGAGAACGAGCTGTTGGTCGGCATCAGTTCGTTGCCGTGCTTGTAGTCGTATATCTGCGCGGTCTTTAGTTTGAATGTGTCGGCGCCGTAGGTTTTCGCCAATGCTTTTGCGTCGTCAATTTCGTTTTCGTTGTGTCGGAACAGGAGCATTTGCATCTCGATGAGCGGCTTTTGCGAGTTCAGTTTGGCCTTCTCGTCGGCGATTAGTTTTATGGCGTCGAGTGCTTTCTGTAGTTTGCCGCCGACCCTGTATTTCTCGTAGCTCTCTTGTGTCGCCCCGTCCACGGAAACGATGATTTTGTCCAGTCCGGAAGCGACGATTTTTTCGGCTATCTCCTTGTTAATCAGTTGTCCGTTGGTTGATGTCGCGGTGTAAATCTTTTTGCTGTGTGCGTATCTCGTCATCTCGCAAAACTCCTTGTTGAGGAATGGCTCGCCTTGCAGGTAGAGAGTGGCGTAAAGTGCGTAGTCGCTTATCTCGTTTACGATTTTTTTGAAAAGTTCCATGGACATGACGCCTTTGTCGCGTGTGAGCATGGAAGTTCCTGACGGACATTGCGGACATCGGAGGTTGCAGAAGCTTGCCGTCTCGATGGAAAACAGGAACGGCATGCCGAAGCAGTGCGGCTCGTGCGAGACTGCTGACAGTGCGTAACCGCAGTATGATTTGATAGCGTTTATGGTCTTTTTTATGAGCATGAAACAGACGGCGTTACTGCGATTTCGCGTTTTGTGAAATTATTATAAAAGAAAATGTAAACAAATCTTAAAACGAGGTGATTTCACACTCCAAAAATAGGTAATTTGATTTATTATTAAGATTTTTGTAAAATATAATTGTGGAAAATACACAAGAACAGAAATATAAACTAATAAAAAACAAAGAAAAATTATGAAGAAGCACTTATTGGTTGCTTTAGCGGCTTTAGCAATGACATTCGGCTTTATGTCTTGTAAGAAAATGGGTCCGCTGTCCCAAGAGTATTTCAAAGTCACTCCTGCGGTTCTTGAAGCAAAGGGCGGAGTTGTTAATGCTACTATCACTGGAACATTCCCAGAGAAGTATTTGAAGAAGAAAGCTACTGTTACTTTGACTCCAGTGTTGAAGTACAACGGAACTTCTGAGAAACTGACTGCTGCTACTTTCCAGGGCGAGGCAGTAAAGGGCAATAACAAGAAGATCTCCTACAAGGCAGGTGGAACATACACACACCGTGTACAGTTCGACTTCAAGCCAGGCATGGAGAAGTCTGAGCTTTACTTGACTTTCCAGGTAAACACAGGTTCTAAGACATTCGATCTTCCTGAAATAAAGGTTGCTGACGGTATCAACTGCACTTACATGTTGGCAAAGGCAGAGAACCTCGAGCCTGCTTTCGCAGCTGACGGCTTCTCTCACTCAGTTACTTCTACACAGACTGCTGACATCAACTTCCTCGTCGCAAAGACAAACATCCGTTCTTCTGAGTTGGACAAGGACGAGATCAAGGCTTTGGCTGAGAAGTTGAAGCAGGTTAGCGCAACAGAAGGCTCAAAGGTTGAGAGCGTTGAGATTTCAGGTTATGCTTCTCCAGAAGGTTCTGTAAGCTTGAACACAAACTTGGCTGAGGGCCGTGAGAAGGTAGCTGTTGATTACATGAACAAGCAGCTCGACCAGATCAAGCAGAATGTTGAGATTGATTCTAAGTACACTTCTGAGGACTGGGATGGTTTCCAGGAACTCGTTCAGAAGTCAGATATTCAGGACAAGGCGCTTATCTTGAGCGTACTGTCACAGTTCTCTGACCCAGACCAGAGAGAGGTTGAGATTCGTAAGTTGAGCGCTGCATACAAGGTGCTTGCTACTGACATCCTCCCACAGCTCCGTCGTTCTAAGATGAAGGTTGTGACTTCGGTTTCTGGCAAGACAGACGACCAGTTGAAGGCTGCAGTTAAGAATGGCGAGCAACTCTCTATCGAGGAGCTCCTTTACACTGCTACTTTGACAGAGAATGCAAAGGAGAAAGAGGAAATCTATCAGAAGGCTGTTGACCAGTATCCAGATGACTGGAGAGCAGTTAACAACCTCGGTGCAGCTAAGTATCTCCTCGGAGACTTCGCTGGCGCAGAGAAGCAGTTCTCTAAGGCAATGGATATGAACTCTTCTGCTGACGAGACTAACTACAACTGGGGTATCATCAAGCTCCGCAACGGCGAGAACAAGATCGCTGAGCAGTTCCTGGGTAAGGCTGCAGGTCTTGGCGACAAGCTTGACGCTGCTCTCGGAGTTGTATATCTGCACAAGGGTGACTACGGCGCAGCTAACAAGGCGCTCGACGGCGACAAGACAAACAACGCTGCAATCGGCAAGCTCGTTGTTAGAGACAACGCTTCTGCAGAGTCTATCCTTGAGTCAGTTGAGACTCCAAACGCTCTCACTCACTACTTGAAGGCTATCGTTAACGCTCGCAAGGGCAACAAGACAAACCTCATTTCTGAGTTGAAGCAGGCTGTTAGCGACAGCAACTTGAAGAAGCGTGCTAAGGTGGACATCGAGTTCGCTAAGTATGCATCTGAGTCAGATTTCGCTGCAGTGGTAAAGTAAGTTTGTGATAAACAAAATATGTTGGCGGAGGGGTTGTCCTTCCGCCATTTTTTTTATTATAAGGTTTGAAAAAGACTTACTTTTGTAGTCTGAATTGAATCGTGTATGAGAATCGGGAATATTTCTTTTGATGAGCATCCGTTGTTCCTTGCGCCGATGGAAGATGTGACAGACCCGGCGTTCCGCTTGACTTGCAAAAAGTTCGGTGCGGACATGGTTTATACTGAGTTTGTGTCGGCCGACGCGCTTATACGCAGCGTGAAGCGTACGGAGCAAAAACTGTTCATCTCGGACGAGGAACGTCCTGCCGCGATTCAGATATATGGCCGTGACCCAGAGACGATGGCGGAGGCGGCACGCATAGCCGAGGCTGCGCGTCCTGAGGTGATAGACATAAACTGCGGTTGCCCTGTGAAGAAAATCGCAGGAAAAGGAGCAGGCGCGGGATTGTTGCAGAACATTCCGCTTATGCTTGAGATTGTAAAGGCGGTGGTGAATGCGGTGAAGGTGCCGGTGACGGTGAAAACGCGCTTGGGGTGGGACCCTGAGGCGGCGATGCCTGGCAGCGGCAGAGGAATAACCGACATAGCCGAGATGCTTCAGGACTGCGGAATCGCTGCTCTGACGATACACGGCAGAACGCGCGAGCAGATGTACACGGGCGAGGCGAACTGGGACCTGATAGGCAAAGTGAAGGAGAACCAGCGCATAAAGATACCGATAATCGGCAATGGCGACGTGACAACGCCGGAAAGAGCAAAGGAATGCTTCGACAAGTACGGAGTGGATGCGGTGATGATAGGCCGTGCGACAGTGGGTGCGCCATGGATTTTCAGAGATGTGAAGTCGTATCTGCAGACGGGCGTGATGCCGCAAGACCTGACTTGGAAGGAGAAGCTCGAAATATTGAAAGGTCTTGTTGACAGCAACATAGAGAAGCTTGACGAACGTCGCGGCATACTGCATAGCCGCAGGCATTTGGCGGCGTCGCCAGTGTTTAAGGGCATTCCGCACTTCCGTGATATACGTGTGGCGATGTTGCGTGCGGAGGGTTATGACGAATTGATGTCGATAATCGACGGCATAAACTTGGAGAATCATACAAGAGACGGCGTTGTAGAAGTTGAGAAATGAGACGAAAAAGAATGAAAGTCGGATTTTATAAGAAAGGATTTATCTTTCTGTTGGTGTGCTGCGTGCTCGCTGTGGTGGCGTATTATGTCCATGCGGCATTTTTCAATTCGGACTGGAGCATCGAGGACGACCTTTACGGCAATGTGTTCCCGTCGGTGGTGATTTCCACTGCCAACGCCGACCGTTCGACCATCGTGAAGAACGACACGAACGTCATAGGCAGTTCCAAAAGTCCGTTCGCCATCAAGTTCAAGAACACGTCGCCCAACGCCCGTGTGCGCATCATAATCAACGAGACGGAGTTTTTCCACAGGTCGGTTTATGAGGTCGTGGCAGAGAAAATGGGGCAGACTTATGTGGCGTACCCCGACATAATCTGGAAATACGACGCCCTGAGGGCGAACAAGCAGCCGACACCGTTCACTTTGAGCGTCGAGATAGACAAGGGATTCCTGGACCACAGCTACAAGAGCCGTTCTTTCTCCATGAGGAGCGTGAACGAGTGCTTGCTTGGCTACCGCGACTACTCCGGCAAATATCACAGCACAAGCTATTTTTACGCGGCCTATGTGGACGAGGAGAACGGCATGATCGACACGATACTCCACGACGCTTTGCAGACAAAAATCGTCAAGCAGTTTGTCGGTTACCAGTTCGGCGGTCCGGCGAGGGTGAAAAAGGAGGTTTTCGCAATATGGTACGCGTTGCAGAAGCGCGGTTTCAAATACAGCTCGCTCACAAACACAAGCCTGTCGGCTCAGTCGCTGTTCACGCAGAGGGTCAGGCTCATCGACGACTCGTTCAAGTCCAAGCAGCTGAATTGTGTTGACGGCACGGTGCTGTTTGCCAGTGTGCTGAAGGGCGTGGGCATAGACCCTGTGCTCGTCCGTGTGCCTGGTCACATGTTCCTCGGCTTTTATTTGGACAAGAAGCACACTAAATGCTCTTTCCTCGAGACGACGGTGATTGGAACGGTGGACGTGAATCAGGACGAGGAGGAGTTGGGCGTGATCGCGGCGCAGAACAAGTCGTTGGCGAAGTTCAATTATGCCATGACCGTGGCAAATGAAAAATACTCTAAGTGCAAATCCAGGTTCGGCGACTCGTCAAATCCGAATTATATGTATTTGGAGATGAACAAGGCTGTCAGAGAGGTCGTTCAGCCTATCGGTCGATAATTGGAACCCCCTTTTTCATATACTTGATAAGTTTTTTCCACAGTTGACAACATCTAATGTCGTTTAAAACTTCCATCTTTGATGTCAAGATAGTTAGTTAATTGTGGAAAGGCGGGATGTCCAGTAAAAAGGAATCCTGCTTTTTTGTTTAGGGTAAACAAAAAGGTTAGCGGTGACGCTAACCTTTGCTATTTTGAGTTATTGCTTTATGTATGTTATTTCTCCCATGGTTATTTTGTTCCCTTTCCTGCTGTAATTGGCTGTCTCTGCGCCATATTCTGACACGCATGTGATTTTGTTTCCTTCTATTTTGTATGTGTATTCGACTCTGTTTTCAATTTCGCCATCGGAAGTACAAGTCCAGATCATTGTGTTTCCTTTGATTTCCAGGCTAAATAATTCGTACTCAATACCGTTTTCTTCAATGTAATATCCTTCTGGTATTAACTCGTCTTTGTCATCGTTAGAACACGCCGTTAACCCGAATGCTGTGATTGCCAATAATATAATAGTCCAGTTTGTTAGTAAATTTTTCATGGTTGTAAATCTTTTTTTTGTTACTCTATTTTTACGGATTTTCAGATGCTTCCGCAAGTTCCTGTGGCCTGTTTATAGACAAAAAGAAAAGCGTGGAACTTTATTCGCAATATTAGAATTCTGAGGTTCTGGACTTACCTTGTAAACCAAATATGTACGAAAAAGCCCACGCATGAAACGTGAGCGTTCATCGCTTAACTTGGTTTACATTCATGAAATTGTCCAGATTCCAGAACCCTAAGTTTTTGCTTTAAACGCTTTATCTATGTGTCTTTCTTGTGTGAAATGTCTGTTTTGTTTTTTCTCTTCTTTTTGTGGTTAATGTTTTTTATTCTTGAATCACTGACACAAATATATGCCATTATTTTAAAATGGCGCTTTTGTCGTGAGTGATAATGTGTTAGTAATATACAAAAAAAAGTCCCCCAGGAATCAATCTTGAGGGACTTTATAGTTTGCGTTAGTTTGTCTTATTTGAACTTGACTTGAGACTCGTTTGCGCCGTTAATGATTTCAACTTTGCTCTTGTCGAACTTCACGTTCTCAAAGACGATGTTCTTTGTCTCTGGGTTGAGAATCTTCGCGAACACGCCTGAAGTTGGCAACTGTGGGATGTTCTTGAATGTGATGTTCACGCCCTTGTTGAGGCTGTAAGTCG
>JAGCQO010000290.1 GCA_017965125.1 Paludibacteraceae bacterium | reverse complement strand
CTGCGTTCATGAATAAAACTTTGTGATAAAGATATGCTTTGTTTTTATGTTATGCAACATAAATTCGACCATTTGATAAATTATCTGTTCCTAATGTTAATTCTCGGTAGGCGGCATGACCATAAATTTGTGTCAAATTGAAAATGTAGGTGATTATGAACACTCAAAATCATTTTTTCAAGTTCGGTTTGGGGTTATTGCTGATGGGTTTCGGGGTGGCGGCAACGTCATGCAGCGACGACGATTCGTCTTCCTCGTCGGCTGTAGCTCCCGGTTCCGACACCAACACGTCGGCATCTTCATATTCAGACGACCTTTCGGAACTGACAGTGTCGCAAGTCTCGTCGCTGCCTGCTTCTGAGTCTGCGTCGTTGCCGTCGGTTTCGGCAAGTGACACGATTTGGGTCGCATATTCATCGGATGCGGTCGAGGTGACAGGCGAGGTCGAAGACGTGTCGGTAGACGTAACAACGTCGGCGGTGTCGGTGGCTTCAACGGCTACAGTTCCGGTGGTTTATGTGCTGTCCGGCTCTACGACGACAGGCTCATTCACCATCGCTTCGGCAGCGGACGCGTCAACGGTGGCTTTGGACGGACTGACGATGACAAGCTCGGCGGGCTCGGCTATAAACAACCAGTCGGCAAAGGCGCTGAATGTGTATATAACTCCGGGAACGGCCAACACGATTTCCGACGCATCGACATCGGCAGTCAAGGGCGCGATATTCAGCAAAGGCGCAATCGAGATTTCCGGACATGGCACACTGAACGTGACAGGAAACTACAAGAACGCCATAAACAGCAGCAAGGCTGGCGTGACTGTCAAGCCGGGAAACCTTATAAACATAACAGCTAACGCTGGTCATGGCATAAAGTCGGAGACAGCCGTGAACATAAACGGCAGCGTGATAAACATAACAGCCACAGGCGCAGCAGGCAAGGGCATTTCGTCGAGCGACGACGTGAACATAACTGCTGGCAGAATAGCCATATTGACTTCCGGCGACGCCTACTACGACGAGACGGAGCTCGATGTGTCATCGGCTTCGGGAGTGAAGGCCGACTCTCTGTTCCACATGAAGGGCGGCGAGCTGTACATAAAGAGCACTGGCTCGGGAGGCAAGGGCATCAACTGCGACCAGGTGCTGACAGTCGATGGCGGTGTGATAAACATCATAACCACAGGAGCGAAATACGTCTATGACGAAGCCGCCGACCTCGACGCATCGCCTAAGGGCATAAAGGCGGACTCCGGCGTGGTGATAAACGACGGCCAGATAGCCATAAGGTGCAACGGCGCCCAGGAGGGTCCGGAGGGACTTGAGAGCAAGAAAGATATGGTGATAAACGGCGGAACGATAGAGATTTACACGACCGACGACGCCATAAACGCAGCTTCGTCGATAACCATAAACGGCGGACAAGTCTATGCAAGAGCGACTAACAACGACGCCATAGACAGCAACGGCTCGCTGACGATAAACGGCGGAGTGGTTGTGGCCATAGGCGCATCGGCTCCAGAAGGCGGACTGGACTGCGACGAGACTCCGATAGTGATAAACGGCGGTGTCATAGCGGCATTGGGCGGCACGACATCGACTCCTTCATCATCGAACACTCAGCCGGCAATAATCTACGGCGGCTCGTCATCGACAGTCTATGGCTTGAAGTCATCGTCGGGCGACTGCATTCTGACCTACAAGACGCCGTCGGACTACAACTCGTCATACGTACTGCTGCTCTCGTCGGCTAAGATGTCGAAAGGCTCGACATACAGTCTGCTGTCGGGCGTGACAGCAAGCGGCGGCTCGTCTTTCCACGGCTTATGCACAAACGGCACGTTCTCGTCGGGCTCGTCGCTCGCCAATCTGACGCTGTCGGCTGCCGTGACGACCGCAGGCTCGACGCAAACTGGTGGTGTGGATAGCGGAATGGGCGGATTCGCTCCTGGCGCAGGCGCAACACCGCCAAGCAAACACTGATTTTTTTTTCTTCATAAGGTGGTCCGGGGGGCAATGCATAGGCTTGTCTTCCGGACTTTTTTGTGCGCCCTAATAAAGCTTTTTCCTGTTTATGACGGTATAGACGGCAATGAGCAAAGTGACGGCCGACTCTGCCACTGGTATGCTCAGCCACAGACCTGCGTCGCCAATGACCGACGGCAGGATGAAGAAAGCCGGCAGCACGATGACAAAGCCTCTCAGCACCATGAAAACCAGCGCGATTTTTGAGCGCTCGATGCTCTGAAGGAAAGTGATCATGACCAAGTTGATGGATATGAACAGGAAGCCGGCGCTGTAGTAGTCGAGGCCCGACGAGGCTATCTCGAACGCCCTTGTGCCTTTGTCGATGAAGAGCATGAGCAACTGGTCGTTGAACATGACGCTTAGCCATGTCATGAACATGCCGCATGTCGCTGTGAGACAGAGCGCCAGCTTTAGTGTGCTGTAGATTCTGGCTTTGTTTTTCAGTCCGTGGTTGAAGCTCACGATAGGCAGGACAGACTGGCCTATGGCGCCTCCGAACATGAAAATGATGGGCAGCAGATAGCAGGCGATGCTGAATGCCGCCACTCCGTCCTCCTGCAGGCGGCTCATGAACGTGTAGTTGCCTGTCATCATGATGAACGACATGGCGATTTCACCGACGAAGGTGGCGAATCCTAATTTGCACATGTAGCCGGCGTTTCTTGCCGTCAGGCGAAGGCTTGTCCTGCTGAACTTCGGCATGTAAAGGCTTATGACCTTGGTCTTTTTCACGAAGTAGAGCAAGACCATGAGAGCGCCGAGGCCTTGCGCCGTGCTTGTGGCTATGGCCGCTCCCTTTATGCCCATGTCGAGCGGAAAGATGAATGCCCAGTCGAGGAATATGTTCAAAACCGACGGTATCACGTTTGAGAGCATCGCGTACTTGGGCGAGCCGTCCAGCCTGATGATGAACATTCCCACGATCATGATGATCATGAACAGGAAGGTCGGGCTCACGTATCTGATGTAATCCACACTGAGCGGCTCCAATTTCTCGGAACCGCCGAAAATGTAGTTCAGCTGTGGCGCGAAGACCATGATGAGGACTATGATTCCGCACATCAGCACCGATGGTATGGTGAGCGCTTGGGTTATGTTTATGTTGGCGGCCTTTGTGTTCTTTCTCGAGAGGTGAATCTGCGCCACGACGGACGCGCCTGTGCCGAACAGCAGTCCCAGACCTGTGCTGAGCGTATAGAGCGGCGCGCTTATGTTGACGGCTGCGAGGGCGTTGCTGCCGATGCCTTTGCCTACGAAGATGCCGTCGGCTATGTTGAATATCGAGTTGAAGAGCATGCCCAGGACCGTGGGGATGAATAGCTTCACGAATAGTCTCGGGATGTTGGTCTTGCCGAAGTCGATACTGTCTCTTTTCATTGCTTTGCTGCTTTCTCCGTGCAAAGTTAAGGCTTCGGGCCTTATTTCTCAAGTATCAGGATTTCCGTTCTGCGGTTTTGCTGGTGTTCCTCCTCGGAGCATTTCACGCCGTTGCCGCAGTCGTTCACAAGTCGGCTTTCTCCGTAGCCTTTGCTGACTATGCGCTCTGGACTTATGCCGCGGCTTATGATGTAGTCCACCACGCTTTGCGCACGGCGTTCGGAGAGCCTCATGTTGTATTCGTCGTTGCCTCGCGAGTCGGTGTGGCTGCCGAGTTCTATCTTCAGGTCGGGGTTCGTCCTTAGGAATGTCACAACTTTCTCCAGTTCCTTCACGCTCTCCGCTCTGAGGTCGGCTTTGTCGAAGTCGTAATAGATGTTTTTCAGGACGATTCTTCGGTTGAGCATCACGGTCATGTAGATGGTGTCGTTCTGGCTGCCGTGGCGTGTTGTGCGCACATTGTAGTAACCCAAGGCGCTGACGTCCACATTGAACTGCTCGTCGGCGAAGACGAATTCTGCGACGCCAGCCGAGTCGGTCTCTTTCTCCAACAGTCCGCCCACTCTCACTTCCGCGCCTTCTATCGGCGCGTTGTTCTTGAAGTTCACCACCGTCACCTTGTAAACGGTCATCTTGTCGCCTTCGTCAACCACGGTGGTCTGCTCCGGTTCTTCTTCTGGCTCAGCCACAGGCTCCGGCTCTGGTGTGATCGTGTCTTGTGGCGCTTCTTCGATTACAGGTTCCGGCTTCATCGGCAGCGCTTCCTGCTCTGGCTGTTCCTTGCGTTTGCGTTTTCTGAAGTCGTATTCGTAATGCAGCATCACCTCATGGCTGCCGGCATTGGTGTATCCTGTCGTGTTGGCAATCGACCAGTCGAAGGCGTATCCTATGGCCCAGTTTTTCCACGGGCGCATACCGCATTGCAGCCCCACGCCGTCCATCGACCGTCCCATCACGCCTATCCAGTATGTGTTGTCGTAGAGGCAGACGAGTGTTATGTCGCCTTCCACAGGCGCGCCTTCGGTCACCTTCAGCAGAGTGGTGGGGCGCAGGGTGAAATGCTCGTTCAGCGGCTGGTCGTACGAGGCGGTCATGTAGTAATGGCGGAACTCCTTGGCTGCGCCGTTCACTGTGTAGTCGAATCCGTTCTCTATGAGCTTGGGCACGGCGAATCCGAACGTCAGCCGTTGGTATTTTACGAATGCGCCTATGCCTATGTTCAGGTCGAAGTCATTGTCGCTTTTGGTGAATACGGGGTCGATGTCGATGGTCTTCACGCCGCCTAAGTCGAAGACGTAGTCGTTGAATCCGGCTTTCAGACCTAACGAGAGTCTCCACTTGTCCGACAGTTTGAGGCGGAAGGCGTAATCCACCATCACGCCCACGTTGCGTACCGGTCAGGTATTGTCGTTCAGCACCGACAGTCCTATGTTCACGGCATCGCCCATGACAGGCGCGTCAACGGTCAGCGACTGT
>JAGCQO010000289.1 GCA_017965125.1 Paludibacteraceae bacterium | reverse complement strand
TTTAGACAATTACGACTCATTCACTTACAATATAGTGCAGATAGTGAAAGACCTTGGTTATAAGGTAGATGTCTATAGAAACGACAAAATATCAATAGAGGATGTGGACAAGTACGACAAGATAATTCTGTCGCCAGGTCCGGGAGTGCCTTCGGAGTCGGGAATACTGCTTGATTTGATAAAGACATACGCCTCGAAGAAGAGCATTTTCGGAGTGTGTCTTGGCGAGCAGGCCATCGGCGAGGCTTTCGGCGCTAAGCTCACAAACCTCTCGACCGTTTATCATGGCATAAGCTCAAAGGTCAAGATAACCAAGCAGGACGAGTACACATTCGCCGGACTGCCAGAGGAAATCGAGGTCGGCAGGTATCACTCATGGGTGGTTGACGCTAACGGACTGCCGGACGAGCTGGAGGTGACGTCGGAGACAGAGGACGGGCTCATCATGGGACTCAGACACAAGACTTATGACGTCAGAGGCGTGCAGTTCCATCCGGAGTCGGTGCTTACACCGTCGGGCAAAGCGATTTTAGAAAACTTCCTTAAGAAATAAAACAAAGAAGATATATGAAAAAGATATTATTAAGAATGGCGGCTCACGAGGTTCTGAGCAAAGAAGAGGCTGAACAGGCGATGCTCAACATGGCTGCAGGACAGTACAGCAGCGAGCACATAGCCGCTTTTCTGACTGTTTTCAACATGAGGGCGATAACGCTTGACGAGTTCGTCGGATTCAGAGATGCGCTCCTTGCCACAGCCAAGAAGATTGACTTGTCGGAGTTCGAGACAGTGGACGTCGTGGGCACAGGCGGCGACGGCAAGAACACGTTCAATATTTCGACATTAAGCTGCTTTGTGCTTGCCGGAGCCGGTTTCAAGGTGGCAAAGCACGGAAACTTCGGTTCGTCTTCGGTGAGCGGAGCTTCGAACGTGTTGCAGCACTACGGCGCTAATTTCACAAACGATGACGATGTGATAAAGAAGTCCATCGACCAGTCGGGATTCTGCTTCCTGCACGCTCCTTTGTTCAACCCAGGAATGAAGTATGCTGCGCCAGTGAGAAAGGCTCTTGGCGTGCCGACATTCTTCAATCTGATGGGTCCGCTAATCAACCCGGCGAGACCAAACCACCAGCTGTGGGGCGTTTACAATCTGGAGAAGACAAGGCTTTACACTTACGTTTGCCAGAAGACCGGCATCGACTACACGCTTGCACACTCGATAGACGGATTCGACGAAATATCGCTCACAGCCCCAGCCAAGATCATCACAAGAAATTCGGAGACTGTGGTTACGCCAGAGGAACTCGGATTCAAGAGAATAAGCCAGGCGGAGCTTTCGGGCGGCGACAGTGTGGAGTCGGCGGCTGAGATATTCATGAACGTACTCGACAACAAAGCCGAGGAAGGGCAGAAGAACGCCGTCCTTGCAAATGCGGCATTCGCCATCCAGAATGTGCATAAGGACAAGGATATACGCGAATGTATCGCCATAGCGAGAGAGTCGCTTGAGAGCGGCAAGGCAAAGAAAGCATTTGAGAAATTCATTGAGATTTATAATTGATATGCCGACTATTTTAGATGAAATATTAGCCGACAAGAGAAAGGAACTTGTTGTCACAAAGGCTTCTAAGAAAATCGAGGACTTGGAGCGAGCGGACTATTTCGAGCGTGCGACATACTCGCTGAAGGATAGTCTGAAGAACTCTGCATCGGGCATCATATCCGAGTTCAAGCGGAAGTCGCCTTCAAAAGGCTGGATTTTTCCTGACGCTGACCCGGTGGCTGTGACCAAGGGGTATAACGACAACGGCGCGAGCGCCATTTCGATACTGACCAACAACAAGTATTTCGGCGGCGACCCGGAGTTCCTTTTGAAGTCACGTCCGAACATCACATGCCCTGTGCTGCGCAAGGAGTTCATCGTTGACGAGTTCCAGGTCTATGAGGCAAAGGCGATAGGCGCGGACGCTATATTGCTGATCGCTGCGGCATTGACGAAACAGGAACTGAAGGCATTGGCTGCAAAGGCCCATGAACTCAGCCTTCAGGTGCTGCTGGAGGTGCATACGGAGGAGGAACTCGACTATGTGAACGAGTTTGTCGATGTGGTCGGCGTGAACAACCGAAACCTGAAGACGTTCGTGACCGACGTGGAGAACTCAGTGAGGTTGGCCGACAAGATACCAGCCGACTTCGTGAAGATAAGCGAGAGCGGCATCAGCAAGCCGGAGACTGTGAGAAGCCTTAGGGAAATAGGGTACAGAGGATTCCTTATGGGCGAGAATTTCATGAAGACTCAAGACCCAGCTGCGGCATTGAAGTCTTTTATTGACGCGATATAAATAACTGAAAATGAAAAAACTGCTTAAGGTTTGCGGAATGAGGGAGGCTGCCAACATAAAGGAATTGGCGGCATTGTCGCCTGACTTTATGGGTTTCATTTTTTATCCTCCTTCATCAAGATTTGTGTCAACCATCGACGAGAACACGATAAAGTCGATACCGAAGAAAATCCGTAAGGTCGGAGTTTTTGTGAATGAGAATGTGCTGAAAATAAAGGATATAGCGAAGAACTTCAGGCTGGATGTGATACAGCTCCATGGCGACGAATCGCCAGATGTGTGCATGAAGCTCAAGAGTGAAGGCTATGTGGTCATCAAGGCGTTTCACATCGCATCGGCCGACGACTTCAGCGAGAC
>JAGCQO010000288.1 GCA_017965125.1 Paludibacteraceae bacterium | reverse complement strand
CGCCTTGTCGCCGAAGAGTTCCTTCATCTTTATCACGTTGTCGATGAGCTCGCTCTGGTATCTGAGTGCCACTGGGATGATGTGGTTCTTCGCCATGTTGCCCAGCACGCGGCTCTCGATTGCGATTTTCTTTGAGTAAGTCTCCCACTTGACCTCGTTTCTCGCCTTGAGCTCGCGCTCCGACATTACGCCCATTTCCTCGAACATCTTGATAGACTCTTTCTTGAGGTATGCGTCGTAAACCTTAGGAGTGCTCTTCTCGCAGTCCAGACCGCGCTTAGCTGCCTCTTTCTCCCATTCCTTGCTGTATCCGTTGCCGTCGAAGTGGATGGCCTTGCAAGCCTTGATGTACTTCTTGATGATGGTGAAGATAGCTTTGTCCTTGGTCTCGCCCTTCTTGATGAGCGCGTCAACGTCGGTCTTGAACTGCTTGAGCTGCTGTGCTACGGCTGTGTTGAGCACGATGAGGGCAGGAGAGCAGTTTGCGATGCTACCTACAGCACGGAACTCGAATCTGTTTCCTGTGAATGCGAAAGGCGAAGTTCTGTTTCTGTCGGTGTTATCCTGCATCAATTCAGGGATGTGGGCGATGCCGAGCTTCAATGCGTGCTTAGCGTCCATTACGATTTCCTCGCTGTCCTTAGCGTTCTCGATCTTCTCGAGGATTGCGGAAATCTGGCTTCCCAAGAATGCTGAGATGATTGCAGGTGGTGCCTCGTTTGCGCCGAGACGGTGTGCGTTAGTCGCTGTCATGATGGCAGCCTTGAGCAGACGGTCGTTCTTGTGAACAGCCATCAGTGTGTTGACGATGAATGTGATGAACTGGAGGTTCTCCTTAGGAGTCTTTCCTGGAGTGTAAAGACCTACGCCAGTGTCGGTTCCAAGGCTCCAGTTGCAGTGCTTACCGCTACCGTTGATGCCCTTGAATGGCTTCTCGTGCAAGAGTACGCGGAATCCGTGCTTTCTTGCCACCTTCTTCATTATGGACATGATGAGGAGGTTCTGGTCAACTGAAAGGTTGGCCTCGCCGAAGATAGGCGCGAGCTCGAACTGGTTTGGCGCTACCTCGTTGTGGCAAGTCTTGAGCGGAATACCATATTTATATCCTTCATACTCGAGCTCTTCCATGAATGCCGCTACTCTTGAAGGGATACCTCCGAAGTAGTGGTCTTCGAGCTGCTGCAGTTTAGCAGACTCGTGGCCGAGGAGGGTTCTTCCGGTCAGCACGAGGTCAGGTCTTACAGCGAACAGACCGTCGTCAACGAGGAAGTACTCCTGCTCCCATCCGAGGTAAGCGTAAACGTGCTTAACCTTAGTGTCGAAGTAGTTGCATACGGCTACGGCAGACTCGTTGACAGCGCGGAGCGACTTCAACAGCGGAGCCTTGTAGTCGAGCGACTCGCCGGTGTATGATATAAATATTGTAGGGATACAAAGTGTGTTGCCTTTCACGAACGCTGGTGACGCTGGGTCCCATGCGGTGTAGCCTCTGGCCTCGAATGTGCTTCTGATACCGCCGTTAGGGAAGCTTGATGCGTCTGGCTCAGCCTGGATAAGCATCTTGCCTGTGAACTCCTCGATGATTTTGCCTCCAGGTGCGCCTTCGTACTCGATGAATGAGTCGTGCTTCTCGGCTGTGCCGCCGGTCAGTGGCTGGAACCAGTGAGTGTAGTGAGTGGCGCCTAAGCCAATCGCCCACATTTTCATTCCGGCTGCTACCTCGTCAGCTATCGACTTGGTCAGTGCGTCGCCTTTCTTGATTACGCCTTTCAGCGCCTTGTAAGTGTCCTTGCTCAGATACTTGGACATGGCTGCGTCGCCGAAAACGTACTTACCGTAATACTCGCTTGTCAGTGCCTCTGGCGCTGCTGGTTGAAGGGCCTGCTTCTTGTAAGCTTCCTCCACGGCATTGAATCTCAAACTTGCCATAAATTTTCGTTTTTTGCTCTGATTAAACGGAGCGGTTGTTTTTATTGTGTTATTATAATTTGCTATTGGGAGTTGACACTCTCAAAAATATTATCTTTTGCCTTAGCGTTTCCAACTTACATTTGTTTTTTCTTGTTTATTATATATAATATATGTAAGTGTTCTTAAAATTGGAATATCGCTTTATGAAAATCTAAATTCTTTGTCTTTGTTCTTTCTTTTTGATAAGTAAGACTTCTTGTTTTGTGTTATTCTGTTTTTCTTTGAGGCTTGATAGCTGTAAGTTTTGTTTGCTTGAAAATTACATAATGTTATCAAATCTCCTTTGTTTTGTTCTTTATGATGCAAATATAGATATTTTTGTGACAAATGTAATAATGTTGGCAAAGAAAAATTTTACGATTTAACACTTATTTTTGCGAGAAAATTGATTTTTTACGTCAAAAACAGCCTTTTGATGACCAAAAATCGGGTGTTTTTGAGTTTTATGAACAAAAAAAGAGCAGATTAACTGAATAATCTGCTCTTTCGGCTAAAAAGCCTTCTTTTGTCTATTTGTAAAGAACCATCTTTGCTTTATTTTTTCAAAAATGAGTCGAGACGACGTGCTGTGTCGAGTCCCGAAGCTATGGCGCGAACCACGAGGCTTGCTCCTGAAGCTGCGTCGCCGCACACGAACACGTTCTTAGGGAACTCTGGGTGCTCAGGTTTGAGGAATCCCATGGCGAGCAACACGAGGTCGGCCTTTATGATTTCCTTCTTGCCGTTGAGCTTCATCGTTGGGCGGCCGCCGTCGGGATTTGGAATCCACTCTACGCCTTCGACCTCGACTTCCTTCACGTTGCCGTTCTTGTCGCCGATGAACTTGTTGGTGTTCAGGAGCCAGCGGCGCTCACAGCCTTCCTCGTGAGACGATGTCGTCTTGAGGATGACCGGCCAGTTTGGCCATGGCGTGTTAGGGTTGTGTCCTACAGGTGGCTTAGGCATGATTTCAATCTGTGTCACGCTCTTGCAGCCTTGTCTGTGGGCTGTTCCTATGCAGTCGGAGCCTGTGTCGCCGCCTCCGATTACGAGCACGTTCTTGCCCTTGGCGCTCACACGTTCGCTGTTCTTGATGTCGATGCCAGCCAGCACTCTGTTCTGCTGCGAGAGCAGTTCCAGAGCGAGGTGTATGCCCTTGAGCTCACGTCCTGGCGCTTTGAGGTCTCTTGCTTGAGGCGTTCCGGTGGCGATGACTACGGCGTCGAAGTCAGAAGCGAGCTTTGTGGTGTCGCTGACCGACTCGGTGTAGCGGAATTTGATTCCTTCCTCCTCCAGAATGCTTATTCGTCTGTCGATTATCTTCTTGTTGAGTTTGTAGTTAGGGATTCCGTATCTTAGGAGTCCTCCTGCTGCTTCGTTCTTCTCGAAGACAGTCACTGCGTATCCGAGCTTGTTAAGCTGGTAGGCTGCAGCGAGTCCCGCAGGTCCGCTGCCGACCACAGCCACGGTCTTGCCGTTGCGCACTGGGCTTTCGGCTTTCACGAAGCCTTCCTGGTAGGCGTGCTCGGCTATGGCGCACTCGTTCTCTCTGTTGGTCACAGCCTCGCCGGTGGTGAGGTAGAGCACGCACGCCTTCTCGCAGAGGGCAGGGCAGATGCGTCCTGTGAACTCAGGGAAAGGGTTGGTTTTGCTGAGCAGCTTGTAGGCGTTCTCCCAGTCGCCGTGGTAGAGGGCGTCGTTCCATTCGGGGTCTTTGTTGCCGAGCGGACAAGCCCAGTGGCAGAAAGGCACGCCGCAGTCCATACATCTGCTGGCTTGTTCTTTTCTGTCGTGAGAGTTCAGTGTCTGTTCCACCTCACCAAAGTCGTGAATACGGTCGTTGATGGGGCGATATCCAGCCTCTTTGCGAGGCACGGTCAAAAATGCTTTTGGGTTTCCCATTTTTCTTTGATTTATATTGTTATTTGATGAGGTTTAATAGTCTTTTTGCATGTCTGCGATTTTCTGTTGCAGCTTAGCCATCTGCTCTTCTTGCAGCACACGCTTGTACTCGATAGGCACGATCTGTACGAAGTCCTCGACGTTTCTCTGCCAGTCGTCAAGCAGCTTGCCTGCGAGCGGACTGCCTGTGTGCAGGTAGTGCTGGCGGATGAGCTCCAGGAGCTCCTTGCGCGATGTCGCGTCCTCCACGAGGTTTATCTCCACCATGTCCATGTTGCAGAAGTAGTCGAATGTGTGGTCCTTGTCATAGACGTAAGCCACGCCGCCGCTCATGCCCGCGGCGAAGTTGCGTCCGGTCTTACCCAGCACGACGACGCGTCCGCCCGTCATGTACTCGCAGCAGTGGTCGCCCGCGCCCTCGATGACGGCGATGGCTCCCGAGTTGCGCACGCCGAAGCGCTCGCCCACCTTGCCGTTGATATACAGCTCGCCGCTGGTGGCTCCGTAGAGGCCCGTGTTGCCGGCGATGATGTTTTCCTCGGCCTTGAAGTCGTCGCTGCGACGGGCAGGAGG
>JAGCQO010000287.1 GCA_017965125.1 Paludibacteraceae bacterium | reverse complement strand
CTGCATCGTCTTGGCGTCGAATGTCAGGAGCTTGTCGGTCAGCAGTTCGCCGACACCGGTGAAGTATTTGAGTGTCTCGGCGGCTTGTATTGTGCCTATCATGCCGTCTATGGCGCCCAGCACTCCGGCTTGTGAGCATGTGGGCACGGCTCCGGCTGGAGGCGGCTCTTTGAACATGCAGCGGTAGCAGGCTGTGCCAGGCAGGTGGGTGAACGTCTGTCCGTTGAAGCGCAGTATGCCGCCGTGTGAGAATGGTTTGCCGGCCATGACGCACGCGTCGTTGATGAGGAACTTGACGGGGAAGTTGTCGGTGCCGTCCACCACGAAGTCGTATTCCTTGATGATGTCCAGCGCGTTGCTCGAGTCGAGAAACTCCTGGTAGGTGTCCACATTCACGTCGGGGTTTATGGCCTTGATTTTCTCCTCGGCGCTCTTCACTTTCGGCACTCCCACGTCCTTGGTGAAGTGTATGACTTGGCGTTGCAGGTTGCTCAGGTCCACCACGTCGGCGTCGATGATGCCTATTCGTCCGATGCCGGCCGCAGCCAAGTACAGGCTCACGGGTGCGCCGATTCCTCCTGCGCCTACGACGAGCACCCGGGCGTTCATTATCTTCTCTTGGCCTTCGACGCCCACGTCCTGCAGCAGTATGTGGCGTGAGTAGCGTTGTATTTGTTCTTCGGTGAAGTCTATCATTTTTGCCTGTCTTATTTGCTTCCTCCGCCCATGAAATAAAGGAAATCCACATTGTCGCCGTCCTTCAGCTGGGTGTCCTTCCAGTCGCCGCGATCGACGAATTCCTCGTTCAGCTGCACGCTCACCATGTCTGGCTGCACGACCTTGTTGAGCCTTATCAGTTCCGACAGGCTCAGTGGCAGGTTCACTTCCTGCGCCTCTCCGTTTACATAAATCTTTGCCATGATTACTTCGATTTAAAAACAAATTCTGAGGTCAAAGGTATGGCGGTTATGGGCGCGCCGCAATCCCACACTGTGGGTATTCATATACCTTATCATTGGTATGCAATATGCCACAAACGAGCGATTGCCGAGGCCTGCCGATCGCTGTACTTTTGCGTCATAAGGATAAAACAGAAAGGAGAATTGAATTATGGCAGAAAACAAAAAACTGAGCATCATCGCTTTCAGTGGCGATTTCGACAAGCTGACAGCCGCTTTCACTCTGGGTACAGGCGCGGCAGCGTGCGGCTACGAGGTGAACATCTTCTTCACGTTCTGGGGACTTGACGCCATCAAGCGCAAGCAGGGACGCAGCTTCACCGGCGGCAACTGGCTGACCAAGATTTTCGGCTTCATGATGGGCGGATTGCGTGTGGCGCCGACGTCGCGTTTCAACTTCTTCGGCTTCGGTCCGAAAATCTTCCGCTACCTGATGCGCAAGAACAACGTGGCGACGCTGGAGGAATTAGTCGAGGCGGCTAAGGCTTTGGGCATCAACCTTTATGCGTGCGAGATGGCTATGCATGTGCTCGGACTGAAGAAGGATGACTTCATCCACGAGGTGAAGGACGTGCTCGGCGTGTCCACGTTCCTCGAAAAGTCGGAAGGCGGCAGGACGCTGTTTATATAAATGAACGTGTAACAAAAAACATAGACGACAATGGCGACAAAAGTGTTAGACATAACGAAGGAACATTGCCCGATGACCTTCGTGAAGACCAAAATCGAGCTGGCGAAACTCAGCGAAGGCGACATACTCGAAGTGCTGCTCACCGAGGGCGAACCGCTTAACAACGTGCCTCGCAACGCGACGGAGCAGGGCTTCAATGTGCTGTCGGTGGAGCATGTCGAGGGCGTGGTCCACAAGGTGGTCATCAAGAAGTGACGGCTCGGGGGCGTGGTGTCGGTCATTTGTGTATATTTGCGGTTGCATAAAACACAAAGACACAGAAGAAACACTTGCGCGTTATGGCAGAAAACAATTTAATACACGACCCGGTGGAGGATACGGCGGAGTACAAGGCCGTGATTGACAGCGTGATGGACGAGGTTTACACAGCCATGGTCGAGCTGCGTCTCGGCATGTATGAGGAGGACGGGTTCCAGATGGAGAATCCGGTGCTGGCCGACAGGATAAAGCGCGCCAGAGGGCTGCTCAAGGAGAGTCCGTCCGAGGCGTACAAGCTTGTGGCGATGATGGGCGACTGCCATTCGGTCTGGGGGCTGAAGAAAAGGCTGCTGAAGACGAAGCACAACATCGATTGGCAGACGCCGGCGGAGCTCAACCCCGACGTGCTGTTCGACTAATAAAGAAATGAAGGGTTTATTCCGAACTGGAATGAATCCTTTTTTGTTTATAAAACCGTGAGAAAACGGAGCGGCATTAACTATGTATGCTATCTCAAAAATCATTATTTTTGCAAATTCATTAGAAAACTATTTTTAAATCCGACAAATGGCAGAAAATTCATTGCTCAAGAAGCTCGAGGGACTCGAATTCAAGTTCCAGGAAATCTCAACTCTTATAACCGACCCTTCGGTCATCTCCGACCAGAAGCGTTACGTCAAACTCAACCGCGAATACAGGGAACTGGAAAAGGTGCTGAAGGCGCTGGAGGGTTACAAGAAACTTCTCACGGGCATAGAAGAAGCCAAGGAAGTGATGGCGAGCAGCGACGACGCCGACCTCAAGGAGATGGCGCGCGAGGAGCTTGCCGAGCTTGAGCCGAAGGTCGCTCCGATGGAGGAGGAAATCAAACTGCTGCTCATCCCAGCCGACCCAGAGGACGCGAAGAACTGCGTTGTCGAGATACGTGGCGGAACGGGCGGCGACGAGGCTGCGTTGTTTGCCGGCGACCTTTACCGCATGTACATAAAATACTGCGAGTCGAAGGGATGGAAGACTGTCGTTTCCAGCTTCACCGAAGGAGCTTCAGGCGGATACAAGGAAATCATATTCAACGTGTCGGGCGAGAACGTTTACGGAACGCTGAAGTACGAGTCGGGCGTTCACCGTGTGCAGCGTGTGCCAGCGACCGAGACTCAGGGACGTGTCCACACGTCGGCATCGACTGTGGCTGTGTTGCCAGAGGCTGACGAGTTCGACGTTGTGATAAACGAAGGCGAGATCAAGTGGGACACATTCCGTTCGAGCGGCGCTGGAGGTCAGAACGTCAACAAGGTGGAGTCGGGTGTCCGTCTGCGCTATGTGTGGAAGAACCCTGTCACAGGCGAGTCCGAGGAGATACTCATCGAGTGTACCGAGACGCGCGACCAGCCTAAGAACAAGGAGCGCGCCCTCGCACGTCTGCGTACGTTCATCTACGACAAGGAGCATCAGAAGTACATTGACGACATCGCTTCCAGAAGAAAGACCATGGTCTCGACCGG
>JAGCQO010000037.1 GCA_017965125.1 Paludibacteraceae bacterium | reverse complement strand
TACGAGTATCTGGACGATTTGACCAATGCCGACCTTGTGAAGGCCACGACAAAGAGAGTCGATGAGGTGCGCCGCATGACATACGCGCAGTCGAGGTCTTATGACGAGATCGTAGAATTAAGCAAGAATAATAAAAAGAGGCTTGAGCACATACCTGCGATACAGCCTGTGTTCAACAAAGACCTCAAGTACATGGCGTCGGGCTACGGACGACGAATCGACCCTGTGTATCACACGCCGAAGTTCCACGCAGGAATGGACTTCGCCGCGCCGACCGGAACCAAGATATTCGCGACGGGCGACGGCAAGGTCACCTTGGCGGAGTGGAAGCAGGGCTACGGTAAGTGTGTCATCATCTCCCACGGCTATGGCTACGAGACGCTCTACGGCCACATGCACGACTTCAACGTGAGGGAAGGCCAGGAAGTGAGACGAGGCGATGTTATCGGCTATGTCGGCTCGACGGGAAAATCGACTGGCTCGCATTTGCATTATGAGGTGCATGTGAACGGCTCGCCAGTGAACCCTCAGAACTATTATTACGCGGATTTGTCTCCAGAGGAGTATGACAGAATGCTCCAGCTCACGGCGAACAACGCGAAGGTATTTGATTAGCATTATTCATCATCATTTTGTATATTTGGTGAAATCCACATTATAAAAAGTAGGCTCTATGAGTGACAATATGAATACGCCGCCAATCACGGCAGAGGAACAGGAGTTGGCAGACAGACAAATGATACAGCATGACTACGACTTGCTGTTGGAGGATTATAGGAATTCGGGTCATAATCTGAATTATGACTTGGTGGACAAGGCGTTCCAGTTCGCAAACAAAGCGCACGCAGGCGTCAGAAGGCGTTCGGGAGAGCCCTATATGCTCCATCCGCTGGCAGTGGCGAGGATTGTCGTTAAGGAGATAGGACTCGGCACGACTTCCATTTGTGCGGCGCTGCTCCATGACGTTGTGGAGGATACCGACTACACGGTTGAGGACCTGCAGAATATTTTCGGCGAGAGGATAGCCAAGATTGTTGACGGACTGACGAAAATTTCCGGAGGCGTGTTCGGCACTCATGCGTCGTCTCAGGCAGAGAACTTCAGGAAGCTGTTGCTTACAATCTCGGAGGACATAAGGGTGATAATGATAAAAATCGCCGACCGCCTTCACAACATGAGGACTCTGTCGTCGATGCCAGAGAACAAGCAGCTGAAAATCGCTGGCGAGACGTTGTATCTGTACGCTCCGTTCGCCCATCGACTGGGATTGTTCAGAATAAAGTCGGAGCTTGAGGAACTTGCCTTCAAATATCAGAATCCAAAGGTCTATAACGACATACAGAACCGCCTGCTGGCTGGCTCGAAGCAGCGTGACGACCTTTTCGGATGCTTCATCAACCCTATAAAAAAGGCGTTGGACGAGAAAGGCTACGAGTATCAGGTGCAGCAGAGAATAAAGACTGTTTATTCTATATGGCACAAGATGCAGACCAAGAATGTTCCTTTTGAGGAAATCTACGACATAATGGCTGTCCGTATTATATATAAAGGACAGGACGACATAGACGAGAAGGCGCAGGCGTGGATGATTTACTCGGCCATAACAAACCTCTACCGTCCGCATCCAGACAGACTTAGAGACTGGGTGTCGTCGCCTAAGGCTAATGGTTACGAGGCTCTGCACACTACGGTCATGGGTCCGGACGGACATTGGGTCGAGGTGCAAATCAGGTCCGAGAGAATGCACGAGATAGCCGAGAAGGGTATTTCGGCGCACTGGAAATATAAGGAAGGAACAGGCGGTTCTGAGACCGAGCTCGACAGATGGCTGAAGACCATTAAGGACATACTTGACAACCCGGAACCATCGTCGCTCGACTTCCTTGACACATTCAAGCTGAATCTTTTCTCAAACGAAATCTTCGTGTTTACTCCAAAGGGAGATATTAAGACGATGCCGCAGGGCGCAACAGCGCTTGACTTCGCCTTTATGCTTCACTCCGACTTGGGACTGACCTGCATCGGCGCTAAGGTCAACCATAAACTCGTGCCGCTGTCGAACAAACTTGAGTCCGGCGACCAGGTCGAGGTGCTGACGTCGAAGAAGCAGAAACCTAAGAGAGAGTGGCTCGACTACACGACGACAGCCTCTGCCAAGAGCAAGCTGAAGGCTTATTTCAGAAAGGAGGACAGAGCCGTCATGGCTGTCGGCAAGGAAGCGCTCGAGGAACTCTTCAAGAGCAAGGAGATAACCCTCGACGACCAGGCCTTGCAGCTCGTCATGAACCACTTCAACCTGAGGTTCAGAAACGATTTGTATTACGAAATCGGCAACAAGGTCATAAGACTTGACAATCTGATAGACGAGATATTCACCAACAAGAAAAAGAAGAAGGGCATCATGGGCTATCTGTCTGCGATGGTGCCTAATCCGCTGAAGAAAATCAGAAAGAAGGAGAACAAGTTCCAAGGCTCGTTGGCCGACTCCGAGGCGGTGGCGAATGCAACAGCGACAGCCGAGACGAATATGCACCCTGAGGAGTTCGACCCGTCGGTGTCTGGCTTCAACACCACGTCGTTCGGTGTCGATGAGAACCTGCCTTTGATAGACAAGAAGAAGGTGCTGCATCTCATCGACGACAAGAAGGTGAACAAGGTGCCTTACCACGTGGCGGACTGCTGCAAGCCTATCCCGGGCGACGACGTGATTGCATTCATCGACGAGGGCGGAAGGTCTGTGACGCTGCACAAGAGAAACTGCCCATTGGCCGACAAGCTGAAGGCGAACTTCGGCGAGAGAATCGTTCAGGCCGACTGGAAGAGCATCAACTCGGCTTCGTTCCCGGTTATTCTCCAGATACAGGGCGTGGATGTAATCGGCGTGCTCATGCAGCTCGTTTCCACATTCACGAATTCCGAGGTGGATGTCGATGAGATACATTCGATTTCGCGCGACGGAATGTTTACATGTAAAATACGTGTGCTCGTGCATAACATAGAAGTGGTGAACGAGCTTACAAATGAGCTGCTTAAGATAAAGCCAGTCAAGTCTGTGCAGCGACTTGATGATGTCAGAATATAATTTTTTTGAAGAAAATTCGACGTTCTCGCACAATTTGGCACGGCAGTTGTATTTGAGTAGATGACAACAAGATTATTAACTATTAAAACATACGGCTATGAAAACTAAATTTACTATCGCATTATTGACCGCCACAATGACATTCTCATTAGGCGTGTTCGCTCAGGGACGTGGTGGAAGTAGCTCTTCTAATAGCGGAAGTAGTGTTAGATCTTCAAGTAGCACATCGACTTCTACTTCATTGAGATCTTCAGGCAGCTCTGGAACTTCGGTTCGCGGAGGCTCTTCCAATAGTTCAGTAACAACAGGAAGCACAAGGTCTTCCAGCAGTGCAGGAACTTCTACAAGGAACGGAAACTCTTACAGAAGCGGCGGTTCCTCAGTAAGTAACACAACGGCGGGCAGCGCTCCAAGGAACGACGCTAACATGCCGAAGTACAAGGACCGCAAGGTGAAGAGTTACCCAAGAGAGAGCTCAAGAACAGTGGCTCACCACTATCCAAGACACATTGACAGAGTGGACAGACACGTACACATCTATCATTCAGGAGTTGATTACTACTATCGCGACGGTTTGTACTACAGATATGTTAATAACAGATACGTGATAGCGCCAGCTCCAAGATACATCAGAGTGAGAACAATCCCTGCTTCGTACTTCTCTTTCAGAATAGGAGCTATAGCTTACTACTACTCTTTGGGAACTTACTACAACTACGACCCAGTGACATTGACTTACGAAGTAGTCGCACCTCCGATGGGCGCAATCGTACCAGAGTTGCCAGAGTATGACGTAAACACAGTGGTTGTGAACAACAAGACTTACCTTGAGTATGACGGAACATTGTACAAGCCGCTGATTACAAGCAACGGAGTACAGTACAAGGTGATGGGAAGATTCGAGGATGTCGTGAGATAATAGGCAAAACGCCATGATATGAAAAAGCCAGTGGGATGATTCTCACTGGCTTTTCTTTTATTCTGCCAACTTGCTTTTTTTGTCGTAGATGAGTTCCTTGATGCGGTTGGCTTCCTTCTTGGCGTTCTTGCCGACGAAGGTCTGCCATGGTATCGGCTCGCCGAAATAGGCTTTGAATGTGGAGCCCTGGTTCTTGTACATCTCATCGACCAGGAACAGCAGCTCGATGTTCACTTTTATGCCGAGGTGCTTTCTGATGAACGACAGCGCGTAGAAGAAGACTGAGTTGCGTCCTTTGAAGTAGATAGGTATGACGTCTCGCTGGTGTTTCACGGCCTGCGCCACGAAGGTCTTTTTCCATTCCATGTCTCTGACTCCGTGCTTGACTTGAAATCTCGAGCACGCTCCGGCAGGGAAGATAATCAGCTGCTGGTCGGAGTTCAGCGTTTCTTCGATTCTCTCCGCTTGCTCCTTCTTTTGCATTCCGCCGCCGACTTTGATAGGCACGATGAGCGGCTGCAGCGGAACGAGGTAGTTGAGCAGCTCGTTCACGAGGAACTTCACGTCCTTGAACTTGGTGCCGAGCACGGTCGCGAGCGACACTCCGTCCAGTCCCCCGAGCGGGTGGTTGCTTACGAAGATGTATTTCTTGTTCGGGTCGATGCGCTCGAATCCGTGGCTTTCTATGTGCGCCTTGAGGTAGTTGAGTGTGGCTTCGGCGAACTCGATGCCGTCGCCGCCGTAGTAGTCCTTGAGCATCACGTTCATCCAGTCCTGGTGGATGATTTTCTTGAGGAGCCATACGGCTGCCTTAGGGATTTTCTTGTTCGGCAGTTTCTCGGCTAAGACCGATTCTATGTCGATTAGTGGATATTTACCCATGGTTGTTTTCTGTTTTTTTACGGCGCAAAAGTAAGCAATTCCGTCGTCAAAAAAGACAGCCGCGGCAAGTATTAAAATTTGAGAAAGTCGTCGCGGCGTGTCGTGTCGCGCTGTTGTCAGGCGCTATTTCTTATGTATCACCACTTTGCACCACCTTTGTCATAAACTTTTTTGTAACTTTCTATGTTTCATAATTCTATAAATGACTTTTTCTATTTAAATTTGTCGATATAATGTTGATAACTTATTGAAAAACCTTTTATATTTGTCGATAAATATATTCGGTGGTTTAAAGTGGGGAATTGTGTGGGTGTTGTAAATTTGCAATCGGATACATTAAAAGAATAACCGCAGATGATGATATTCATTGGAAACATAGAGGCGAAGGCTGACGACAAGGGCCGTGTGTTCGTTCCTGCTGTTTACAGAAAGCAGCTGAACGGCGACCAGACTGTCGTTGTGCGCAAGGACCCTGACAACAAGTGCCTTATGGTGTATCCTCGTTCTGTGTGGGAAGCCAAGGTCGAGATGCTGAAGTCCGGCCTGAACGAATGGGACCCGCAGGACCAGATGATTCTGATGCAGTTTGTTTCCGACGCTATCTGTCTTGATGTGGATGCTCAGGGCAGAATATTAATCCCTAGAAAATACCTTGACGAGATAGGCCTGAAGAACGACGCTCTGTTTGTCGGAAGCGTGGACAGGTTCGCTTTGTGGGCGAAGGACGTCTTCGAGAGTTCGAAGATGGATGCGGCCGATTTCGCGAAGGCGTTGAGAGAGAAAATGTCCGCAGGCAAAACATCGAATAATGACCAAAACGTGTAAATAGACATGGCTGATCAACCATACCACATACCAGCGCTGTTGAAGGAGTCGATAGACGGCTTGGACATTAAGCCGGACGGAATCTATGTCGATGTCACTTTCGGCGGCGGCGGTCACACAAGGGAGATACTCAGGAGGCTTTCTGAAAAAGGAAGGCTTTTTGTTTTTGATCAGGATGCAGAGGCGATGGTCAATCTGCCGGACGACGACCGTGTGACATTTATTCACGCGAATTTCAGATTCCTGTACAATAATCTGAAGTATGAGTTTGTGAAGGCGGGTTTGGGATTGACTGACGGTGTGCCGCTCGTTGACGGCATAATAGCAGACCTCGGCGTGTCGTTCCACGACTTCGACACTGCTTACAGAGGCTTCTCGTTTCGCTTCGATGCGCCGCTCGACATGAGAATGAACACAGAGGCGCGACTGACAGCGAGCGAGATTGTAAACACATATACAAAAGAGAAACTCAGAGACTTGCTTTACGTTTACGGCGAGGTGAAGAACGCCAATAGCGTGGTTTACAAGATAATGAAGGCGAGGGGCGCTGCGCCGATAGAGACCGTGAAGCAACTGCTGACGGCTATAGGCTGTCCTTTCACTGAGGCTGACGGACTGATAGAGGTGAGGCCAAATGACAAAAAGGAACTGTCGAGAATCTTCCAGGCGCTGAGAATGGAGGTGCACGGCGAGATGGACGCGCTGAACGAGATGTTGACGCAGACCTCGCAAGTGATAAGGCCCGGCGGACGACTGTCGGTCATAACATACCATTCGCTGGAAGACAGGATGGTGAAGAACTACATGAAAAACGGCCAGACGATGGGCGAATGTGAGAAGGACCAGTTCGGCAACCTTCTTTCGGCATTCAGACCGGTGAATAATAAACCGATAGTGGCAGGCGAGGATGAGGTGAACGCCAATCCTCGTTCGAGAAGCGCAAAGCTCAGGCTGGGCGAGAGAACGACATTGTAATATATGAAGATAAAAGGCTTGATAAAAGGTGTGAAGGGCGTCATGGAAGACGCAATGAACGGCAACTACCTCTCATACAAGTATGTGAGGAAGATGTACGGCACAATGTTTATTCTTGCCATCTTGGGATTCGTTTACATCTATTCCAGATATAAGAGCCAGATAAGCATAAGAGAGCAGAGAGTCTTGACGATAGAGATTGAGGACTTGAGGTCGGAGTACCTTTCGATTTCGACAGAGTTGACTCAGATGAAGCGTGCGTCGGTAATGGAGGATTCCGTGGCTAAGTATGACCCAGAGCTTAAGGCGTCGCACACAGCTTCGTTTATGATTTCAAAATAAAAGCAGATGGAAAGGGAAGTTCAACATAGACGTATTTGGTTGAGAGCAGTATTTTTATACGTGCTGATGTCCTGCTTCTCTTTGATTATCTTTTATAGAATCTACCGCATACATAATGTCGAGAAACCACGATGGACCGCGTTGTCCGTCTCGTTGAGACACGAGAATGTCGTCAGGGAGATAGAGCCAAGCAGAGGAAATATCCTGGCGGATGACGGTTCTATACTTGCCGCGTCCATACCGCAATACAAACTCGCAATGGACTTCGGCGCGGAGAATTTGAGGATGAACGGCGGAAAGGTTTTTTATGACAATGTTGACTCTTTGGCGCTGTGTCTTTCGAAGTTCTTCGGAGACAGGTCCAAGGCCGAGTACAAGCGCAGCCTCATACGCGGTTATGAGCAGAAGAGAAGGTTCTTTGTCATAAACAACAGGATAATATCGCACTCGGAATATAAGCAAGTGGAGAAGTTCCCCCTGTTCAGGATGAGCAGGTACAAGAGCGGATTCACGCCTCAGATGGAAGTCAAGAGAATCAAGCCTTTCGGTTCGTTGGCGGCCATCACGATAGGAAACACACAGAACGAGCGTGCGCAGAACGGAGTGGAGCGTGCTTTCGACAAATACCTGAAAGGAACTCCCGGACGCGGCCACAACGAGAAGGTCGCCGGACTTGTGATATTAAGGGCTGACGTGCCAGCGGAGAACGGCGCGGATGTGAAAACAACTCTTAACGTTGACATGCAGGACATCTGCGAGAAGGCGCTGAGAAGACAGATGACGGCTCTTGACGCCGACGAGGGTGCTGTGATAATGATGGAGGTGAGCACAGGACAAATCAAGTCGATAGTGAACCTCAGCAGAACGTCGGATTCGACTTATCGCGAGAAGGTGTCGATAGCCCTCAGATATGCGCCAGAGCCAGGCTCGACGTTCAAGGTGCCGGTCATGATGGCGGCTCTTGAGGACGGCACGGTGAAGCCGACCGATTCGGTTGACTGCGGCGACGGAGTGTGGGAGGTTAATTCCAAGATTACGATAAGGGACTTTAACACGGGCGAGAATGCAAACCACGTCATACCAGTTTCGCAGGCGATCGTGAGGTCGAGCAACGTGGGAATGGGCAAGATGATATACAGCCGGTATGACAATGTGAAGAAGGCGCAGCATTTTGTCGATATGCTACATAAGATAGGTGTGGGCAAAAAGTTCGACTTCGGTTTTGAGGGTTTGGGCGAGCCTGAGATTTTGGGTCCGAGAGACAGAAAAGACTGGGCTTCGACCGACGTGGCTTCCATGGCGTATGGATATGCGGTGAAGATGCCGTTGCTGTACACGTTGACATTCTACAATGCCATAGCCAACGACGGAAAGATGGTGAAACCGTACCTTGTCAGCGAGATTACGCATAACGGCTCTGTCGTGAAGTCGTTCGGAACGGAAGTGATACAAGAGAAAATCTGCTCGGACAAGACGTTGGAGGAGATAAGGAAGATGATACTCGGAGTGGTTGAGGACGAGCATGGAACGGCCAAGCCGGTTCAGTCGGAATATGTGAGAATAGCAGGAAAGACCGGCACGGCGAGATATGATTACGGCGAGGACAGGGTCGGATATAAGCACCAGGTGTCGTTCTGCGGATATTTCCCTTACGAGAATCCGAAGTATTCATGCATCGTATATATGCGAAACCCAAAGGTCGGTGCGGCTTCGGGAGGAAGAATGGCAGGAACGGTGTTCAAGGAGATAGCCGAGAGGGTTATGGCTTCGATACAGTTCCTTCCGGTCGAGTCGTTTGGCGAGGTCGAAAGAGCGAAGTTCGATCACGTGAAGCAGTTGGCAGCGAGCCGTGGCAACGACACGACGGGCCTGGTCTATAAGAGAACGTTCTTCCCGCAAGTGCCGTCGGTGAGACAGGCCGATGCTTATGCGATACTTTCGGCGCTCGGCGTGAGTGTTGACTACGATGAACGTGACGCTGGTAGATATGTGAGCGTGAACTACGACCGCCAGAGCAATTCGGCCGCGTTCCGCCCAGTGGCAGGACAGAAAAAGAAGGTGCCGAACCTCGTGGGCATGGGGTTGAAGGACGCCGTTTATGTGGCAGAAAGAACCGGCATGAAGATAAAGGTGTCGTACAGTAATCAGGACGCTCCGAAAGAAGCGCCGGCAGGCAAGGTGTTCAAGCAGTCGCAGGACGCTGGAAGCGACTTCAGCCGTGGCGATGTGCTCACAGTGTATATAAAATAAAGGAAACGAAAAACACGAAATATTATGAAACTGACAGAACTTATAAGCAATCTTGAGTACGAGTCGATTCGCTCGGAAAAGGATGTGGACATAAAGGATATACAATTCGACTCGCGCAAGGTGGGCAAAGGCAGTGTGTTTGTCGCGATAAAAGGAACTGCGTCGGACGGACACGACTACATCGGCGCTGCGCTGAAGTCGGGTGCTGTGGCTGTGGTCTATGACGACGCATCGAAGGCCAAGGAAATAGGCGACGGCGTTGTAGCCATCAAGGTGAAGGACTCGAGCGTCGCTTTGGCAAGGCTCGCGTCGAACTACTACGGCAATCCGTCGCAGAAGGTGACGCTCGTTGGCGTGACCGGAACAAACGGCAAGACGACGACGGCGACACTGCTTTATCAGATGTTCAGAAAGCTGGGCCACAAGTCAGGCCTGCTTTCCACAGTCATAAACTACATCGACGATGAGGCTGTGGAGGCGACACACACGACGCCAGACCCGCTGGAGCTGAACGGGCTGCTCGCGCGAATGGTGGAAAGAGGCTGCGAGTATGTGTTCATGGAAGTGAGCTCGCACTCGGTTGTGCAAAACAGAATCGCATATCTGGATTTTGACGGCGCGCTTTTCACCAACATCACAAGAGACCACATCGACTACCACGGCACGTTCGACAATTATCTGGCGGCCAAGAAAGCATTCTTCGATGGACTGAAGAAAAGCGCTTTCGCCATAACAAACATCGACGACAAGAACGGACTCGTGATGCTGCAAAACACTGCAGCTAAGCGCATGACATATTCCACAAGAGCCATGGCGGACTTCCGTGGAAAAATCATCGAGGAGAGCTTCGACGGAATGCTCATCTCGGTTAATGACACAGAGGTGAACGTCCCATTCATCGGCAGGTTCAATGTTTACAACCTGCTGGCTGTCTATGGCGCAGCGGTTGAGCTCGGGGTGGAGCATCTGGAGGCGCTGACTGTGCTCTCGTCGTTGAGAGCAGTGAGCGGACGTTTCGAGACGCTGCATGCACCAAAGGGCTACACAGCGATAGTCGATTATGCGCACACACCTGACGCGCTCGACAATGTGCTCGGCACAATAAACGAACTGCGCGAAAACCGCAAGGACAAAGGCGTGCTGATAACACTGGTCGGATGCGGCGGAAACAGAGACAAGGGCAAGAGGCCTATGATGGCGCAGTCGGCTGTGAAGGCGTCGGACAAGGTTATCATAACTTCCGATAATCCAAGAAAAGAGGACCCACAGGCGATAATCGACGACATGCTTGCCGGACTGAACGACGAGCAGAAGAAAAACGTCCTGGTGATTGTGGACAGAAGGCAGGCGATAAAGACCGCGTGCATGATGGCGGAGAAGGGCGACGTCATTCTCGTGGCGGGCAAGGGTCATGAGGACTATCAGATAATAGGCGACGTGAAGCATCATTTCGATGACCACGAGGAGATAAAGGCCTGCTTTTAAACAAGAATAAGAACATACAAACCATATAACAATGCTTTACTATCTATTTGAATTTTTAGACAAATTTGATGTGCCAGGAGCCGGAATGTTCCATTACATTTCGTTCCGTGCGGCTTCTGCGTTCATCCTTTCGTTGTTCATAGCGAGCTGGTTCGGAAACAGGCTCATACACTATCTGCAGAGAAAGCAGATAGGCGAGACCATCCGTAACCTCGGTCTTGAGGGACAGATGAGTAAGAAGGGCACTCCGACAATGGGCGGTGTGATTATCATTCTTTCCATTCTCGTGCCTACGCTCCTGCTTGCCGACCTTAAGAATGTTTACATCATTCTGATGATAATAACGACAGTGTGGATGGGTTGCATAGGCTTCTGCGACGACTACATCAAGGTCTTCAAACACAATAAGGAAGGCATGCATGGCCGTACAAAAGTGATAGGCCAGGTCGGACTCGGACTCATCGTCGGCCTGACTCTCTACCTCTCGCCAGACGCGGTCATAAGAGAGAACGTCAGCACTTCCACCGACCCAGTCACTCACGAGGAGGTGGTCAAGTATGAGCAGAAGGCGCAGAAATCGACCACGACGACCATACCGTTCTTCAAGAACAACAACTTGGATTATGCCGACGCGTTCGACTTCCTCGGCGAGCACAAGCAGGCTGCCGGATGGATATTCTTTGTGCTGGTGACAATCTTCATCGTTACGGCTGTGAGCAACGGCGCGAACCTGACAGACGGTCTCGACGGCTTGGCGACCGGTTCGTCGGCCATACAAGGTGTGACGCTCGGTATTCTGGCTTACGTGTCGGGTAATGTGAATTACGCAGGCTATCTGAACATAATGTATATACCGGGTTCGGGCGAAATGGCGGTGTTCGCGGCTGCGTTCATCGGCGCGACTATCGGTTTCTTGTGGTATAACACATTCCCAGCCCAGGTGTTCATGGGCGACACGGGTAGTTTGACGCTTGGTGGCATCATAGCCGTTTTCGCAATCGCATTGCACAAGGAGCTGCTTATCCCTATTCTTTGCGGTATCTTCCTTGTGGAGAGCCTTTCGGTTATACTCCAAGTGGGATATTTCAAACTTACGAAAAAGAAATATGGCGAAGGCAGGCGAATATTCAAGATGACGCCTCTTCATCACCATTTCCAGGAGCCGGCAGGCACAGTGAAGGCATTGCTTCAGCTGCCTAAGCAGGCGTTGCCAGAGTCTAAGATTGTAATCAGATTCTGGATTATCGGACTCATCTTGGCAGCAGTGACGCTGATAACGCTGAAGATGAGATAAAAAAGAAGAAAAACTAAACACAAATAATTATGGCAAAGCAAATAGCAGTATTAGGAGCTGGAGAATCTGGAGTAGGAGCAGCTGTGCTTGCTCAGAAAAAGGGTTTCGACGTTTTCGTGTCGGACAGTTCCGCGATTAAGGATAAATACAAAGAAATACTGAACGCCCACGGCATAGAGTGGGAGGAGGGACACCACAGCGAGTCGAGAATCCTGGACTCGGTGGAGGTGATAAAGAGCCCTGGTATTCCTAACGATGCGCCTCTGATTCTGAAACTCAACGAGAAGTCAATTCCGGTCATTTCAGAAATCGAGTTCGCCGGCAGATACACCAACGCCAAGATGATATGCATCACAGGCTCGAACGGAAAGACCACAACAACACTCCTGACTTACCACATATTGAAATCGGCAGGACTGAATGTGGGACTTGCGGGCAACGTGGGCGAGTCGCTGGCTCTGCAGGTGGCTGACGAGGATTATGACTACTACGTCATTGAACTTTCCAGCTTCCAGCTGGACAATATGTACAAGTTCAAGGCCGACATCGCCATACTTTTGAACATAACTCCTGACCATCTCGACAGATATGACCACGAGTTCCAGAACTACATCGACGCGAAATTCCGCATAACACAGAACCAGACTGCTGACGACGC
>JAGCQO010000286.1 GCA_017965125.1 Paludibacteraceae bacterium | reverse complement strand
GACAGCAAGCATTTGCTTTTTTTATGTCTAAAAACAGCCGTTTTGCGCCAAATACAGAATTTACAACTGCACAAGTCGGCAAATAGAGAAAGATTTTTTGCGATAACTCTTGATTATATCAAGTGTTTTGTCTTACTTTGCAGTCGCATTTGTGGAGACATGCGCTCCTATGCTGACGGTTGAGTAGCTCAGCTGGATAGAGCAACAGCCTTCTAAGCTGTGGGTCAAGGGTTCGAATCCCTTCTCAATCACAAAAGCCTTGCAAGATTTTGCAAGGCTTTTGTTTTTCTCATGGCAACGCCAAGTTTTTTGGGGCAATAAAAAAAGGATGGACATTTGCCCATCCTTTTTATTTTCCTTAAAGCCGAGATTACTTGATAGCGTCAGCCAACTCAGCACCTGCCTTAAACTTAGCAACCTTCTTAGCAGCGATCTTGATCTGCTTCTTAGTCTGAGGGTTAACACCAGTTCTAGCAGCTCTCTCAGATACAGAGAAAGAACCGAAACCAACAAGGCTAAGCTTGTCACCCTTCTTGAGTACGTCTGTTACTGTTGCTACGAATGCGTCGATTGCCTTCTTTGAATCTGCCTTGCTAAGACCTGACTTCTCTGCAACTGCGTTGATTAATTCTGCTTTGTTCATAATCTGTTTAGTATTAGAAATTAATAATTAAAATGGATATCCTTCTCTTTTGTTTACGTGTTGATTACAAAACGAAAACACTGCAAATTTATTACTTAGTTTCTATTACACAAGAAATTCCCTTAAAATTTTTCCAAAAAATTACATTTTAACTCAAAAAGTTTTTAAAAAGTGTCATCCAGGGCCATTTTTTAAACATTAAATCCGTGGCGATTTCACATTTTCGCAACATCGACATAGCAGCGCTTACACACTATGCGCCAACGACTTGTAAAGCAAAAATGCCTCGCAAGCCACAGAATTTGTTAACAACACGCCAAGCTGACCGAGCATACACGCAACGCACAAGAAAACGACGACACAGAAGACAAACGACCATTTTTATATAAAAGAACGAAAATCCATAGATATTTTAACATTTCCATGCAACTATACACATTAAATAAATAACAGCTTTTCTCTATTTTTGCATTTTTAAAGCAAGACACAGAAAAAAGATGGCAAATTTCCTCGACTCAATACCAAAGGTCACAAAGAACCTGCTCATAATAAACATCCTCGCCTATCTGGCTACCATAACGCTCGTGAAGTCGGGATTCGACATGAACGACACTCTCGGACTGCACTTCTACGAGTCCGACTCATTCAAGCCGTACCAGATTATCACTTACATGTTCCTGCATGCGTCATTCTCGCACCTTTTCTTCAATATGTTCGCACTGTGGATGTTCGGCAGGATAATAGAGGAGATTCTCGGGCCGAGCAAATATCTGTTTTACTACTTCACTTGCGGAATAGGCGCCGGACTCGTTCAGGAGCTGGCTTGGAGCTACGACATCCCGAACGTGATACAAGCCATAGCCATAAAGTACGGCACGGAAATCTCAGCCGGCGACGTCGAGATGATCATGTCGAGGTTCATAACCGTGGGAGCGTCAGGAGCCATCTTCGGACTGCTGCTCGCGTTCGCTATGCTGCTGCCTAACCAGCCGATATTCTTCATGTTCATCCCGGTACCGATAAAAGCGAAATACTTCGTCATAATATACGCGCTCATAGAACTGTGGGGCGGCGTGTCACCTACCGCTGGCGACAGCGTGGCGCATTTCGCACACCTCGGAGGCATGGTCTTCGGATTCTTCCTGCTGAAATACTGGCAAAACAAGTACAAGAAACAACAAATGGACTAAGCACATGCGTCTTTTCAAGAAAAAACGAGACAACAGGCGCCTCCACATGATAGGAGACGAGGAGAGAAAGCGCTACATGCGCAACAGGAAGAGACACGACGCTTCCAAGAAAGTCATCAAAAGACTGCTCAAGCCTGCGCTGCACTTGTTCAGCCTGACCTTGAACATCGTGTTTCTGGTCATGCTCCTGCTGTCGGGACTCGCGACGCAGATTTCGCCTGAGGTTTTTGTGCTGCCGTCATACCTCAGCCTTGCGTTCACAGTGCTGGTCATCATCAACCTGCTGTACGTGATACTATGGATAATCAGACTGAAAATCCACTTCATCTATTCGCTCTTTGTGCTTATCCTGCTTTCGACCAACATCCAGAACAACTTCCCTATACATATATTAAACAACGACAACAAGGAAAGGGCGATAGAGGACAAGGAAGGCTCAAACATAACCGTGCTGTCGTTCAACGTCAAGCTGTTCGATTTCTACAAGAAAGACCAGCAAGGCAGAAACAACACCATAGACTACATACTGAGCAAGAACGCCGACATAGTGTGCATACAGGAATACGGATTCTACAACGACAACTCGTTCCTCAGCAAGGACGAGATAGACTTCTTCATGAGAGAGAAGTACCCATACCAGCACACACTCTACGAGATGAACTCGAACGGCAGAAGCTCCTACGGCATTGCGCTGTACTCGAAGCATCCGATAGTGAGGAAAGGCGAGGTGAAATACGGCTCGCGCTACAACATGACGTCAATATCCGACATTGATATAAACGGCAGCCTGATAAGAGTATTCAACTGCCACCTGGAGTCGAACCAGTTCACCGGCAACGACAAGAAGAAGATGGTGGAGACGGTGAAGGACACCGACAAGGACAACATCTCGGAGACCACCGGACTCGTGACGAAGAAGCTGAGCAAGGCTTCCAAGGCGAGAGCAAAGCAGGCCGAAGCCATAAACAACGCCATACGCGACACCAACATACCGGTGATAGTCTGCGGCGACTTCAACGACGCGCCAACATCATACACATATAAAAAGATAAGGGGCGACCTCGGCGATGCGTTCATAAACACGTCATCGGGACTGGGAATAACATACAACGAACTTCCGTTCTGGTTCAGAATCGACTACATCCTGCACTCGAAGAACCTGATACCGTTCGATTTCAACATCGACAAAATCGAGCTGTCCGACCACTACCCTATCTCGTGCAGCATACACATTCCGCAGTGGGAGTAAAAACGAACATTCATTCATAACACATATTATAATATGAAACCAATAGTAAGCATCATCATGGGCAGCACATCAGACCTGCCAGTCATGGAGAAAGCAGCAAAGTTTCTCGACGAGATGGAGATTCCGTTCGAGATGAACGCACTCTCAGCGCACCGCACACCAGCCGAAGTGGAGCAATTCGCAGCAGAGGCTAAGGGACGCGGACTGAAAGTGATAATAGCCGGCGCAGGCATGGCGGCAGCACTGCCAGGCGTGATAGCGGCAAACACGACAGTGCCTGTCATCGGAGTGCCAATTAAGGGTATGCTCGATGGACTCGACGCAATGCTCTCGATAATCCAAATGCCTCCGGGAATACCAGTTGCCACTGTGGGCGTGAACGGTGCACAGAACGCAGCCATCCTCGCCGCAGAGATGCTCGCCTTGGCGGACGCAGAGCTCGACAAGAGACTGACCGCCCACAAGGAAGGACTCAAGAAAAAAATCGTGAAAGCCAACGCGGAACTCGCAGAGTTGAAAGACTGGAAGTTCAAGACAAACTAAACACACAAAGGCAGATTACTTATGTAGTCTGCCTTTGATGTTTTTTTATAGAGCTTGGTTTTCTTAGGAAAGAGAGTATATTTGCAGAAACTCACAGACTATTTTCATACAGGAATAGCCCAAAATGAAAATCATTATGAAAAAGATATTCTTCTATATTTTTGCCGCAGCAAGCCTTTTAACAGCCTGCGACGACAACAACCTTATAGTAGAACCAGAAAAAGAGAAAAACGCAGCAAGCTCAAACAACAACCCAATCCCCTCCCTCGTCCGAAAATGGTACTACAACTCAGACGACGACAGATATTACTACGATTTTCGGTCAAACGGAACGATATATTACAGTTATTACCAAAATATCGGTCCTTTAAACTCCACCCTAAATGGTTTTGTGACAAAAAAAGGACACTGGTCTTACCTTAACGAGGAGAAGACAAAATTCTCTATTGGCTGGGATGATTGCATTGACTGTTGGTATGACATAGTCAGCGAAGACAGCGAAAAAATGGTAATAAAAAAAGACGGTTCCGGACCTGCAGGATGGGGATTACACTCTGCAACAACATTACTAAAGTCCGCCAAAAAAGTCGTATATAATGTCAACGAAGACATCAAGGATTTAATAGGAACATGGTATTACGACAAGACAAAGGATGGCAAATATTTAAAGTTTCAGCCTGACGGAATCTGCTACTTTTATCATTATCAATACTATGGTTCAAGCAGTATAATAAGTAGTCTAAATGGTTGGGTTAGCACAAAAGGTGTTTGGAACTACACCCCAAACACCCAAAGTTTGTCAATATCAATGAGCGGAGAAATTTCATATTCTTACGACATAGTCAGCCTCACAAAAAACGAATGCCGTCTGAAAATGTCAGAAAACGATCCTGGATACACAAGCATGATTTACACTGCACCAGTTATAGAACTGTACAAATAAAATCACCCCCTGTAACCTCAGATAAACATCGTCACCGACAACCCCGCAAACAGAAAAATCAAGCCATAAGCCACATTTGCAACCCGGTCGCAAAAGGCCACGCAATAACTTTGCACCAGAACAACAAAAAGCAAGACTATGTTTTGGAACAAAATTTCTGGCATCTACGACTTCGTGGAGAACACTTTCAACGGAAAAGTCAACCGTGAAATAACGCAATATGTGGCAAGCCTGACCAATGAGGACGACGACATTCTGGAGTGCGCTTGCGGCACAGGAATGTTCACTCTGCCCATAGCGAGGCGGTGCAAAAGCCTAATAGCCACCGACTTCGCCGACAGAATGCTCGCCCAAGCACAGAAAAAGTGCAGACACCTGCCCAACGTGATATTCAAGAAAGCCGACATTACAAAGCTCAGTTATGCCGACGAAAGCTTCGACAAAGTCGTGGCAGCCAACGTAATACACCTGCTTGACAACCCCTCAAAAGCCATGAGCGAGCTATGGCGCGTATGCAGAAAGGGCGGCGTCATAATAATCCCGACATACATAAACAAAAGCACCAAAAGCGCAAGCTTGGCCGCGAAGGCGTTCAACATGCTCGGAGCCGGGCTCAAACGCGAATTCGACGACAAGTCATACCACGAGTTTTTCGAACAGATGGGTTATGCCGTGTCCGAATACCACACGGCTGACGGACGCATGCCATGTTGCGCCGCCATCATCCGCAAAAATTAACGGCGTACTACCATGCTTTAAAACCCACACCATTAGGGTTTTTTACATGAATAATAAAACATTTTTGACTATTTTTGCGACATTATGCGCGCAAAATTTATGTCCAACAAACACAGGAACGCGTAAGGCACGAGGCGAACAAGGGGAAAAGACATGGGAACTCGTACTTACGCATACTTAGGCATCGGAAGCAACATTGGCGACAGATTTGACAATCTGCAAAGAGCAGTCGCATCCATAAACGAGCGACTCGGCGAGGTGGTCGAATGCTCGCGCGTGTACGACACCGAGCCGATGGGATTCGAAAGCAGCAACAGATTCCTGAACGCCGTAATCAAAATCATACCTAAGGTCTCGCCGGGCGTAATGCTCAAGGAGATAAAGGACATAGAGACGCAAGCCGGAAGAAAGCAAAGGAAACCCGGCGAAGGATACTCCGACAGATGCATCGACATAGACATACTGCTGTTCGGGTCGCGCATACACTCGTCGAAAACACTCACCATTCCACACGAGAAATTAGCAGAAAGGATCTTCGTGCTGAAGCCGCTTGTTGACATAGCGCCGAACTTAATTGTGCCTGGCCACGCCATGACCACAATCGAGCTGCTCGGCATGCGTCACGACTTCGACACGATAAAACCAATAGATAAAACACTATGAGCACAAAGAAAACAAAGATTACTCCAGATTACATATTCGAGACAAGCTGGGAGGTCTGCAACAGAGTGGGCGGCATATACACCGTGCTGTCGTCGAGAGCAGAGACACTCCAGAACGAGCATAAAGACAAAGTGATATTCATCGGCCCGGACTTCTGGAAGGAGAACAAATGTCCGTTCTTCACAGAGTCGCAGACACTGCTGAAGGACTGGAAGGAAAGCGCCGAGAAGCAAGGACTGAGCGTGAGAGTGGGACGCTGGAAGATACCGGGCAAGCCAATAGCTGTGCTGGTGGACTTCAAGCCGTTCCAGAACCAGGACACGCTCAACCGCGCATACGCATCGGCATGGGAGAAGTTCGGCGTTGACTCGCTGCACGCATACGGCGACTACGACGAGTCGGCGGCATTCGGCATCGCTTCGGGCCTCGTAATGTCAAGCCTTTACAAGCATTTCAAGGCGAAGGAGGAAAAGGCGAAGTTCATAGCCCACTTCAACGAATGGATGACGGCGTTCGGACTGTTCATCGTCAAGGGCGAGGCGCCTGAGATAGGAACAGTGTTCACAACCCACGCCACATCGATAGGCCGCTCGATAGCCGGCAACAGCAAGCCGCTCTACAGCCACCTGAATGACTACAACGGCGACCAGATGGCACGCGAGCTGAACATGGAAGCGAAGCACTCCGTGGAGAAAGCCGCGGCACACAACTGCGACTGCTTCACGACTGTGAGCGACGTGACCGCGAAAGAGTGCGAGCAGCTGCTGGACAAGAAGCCTGACGTGGTCACTCCAAACGGATTCGAGAAAGACTTCGTGCCCGACACAGCCGCCGAGTACGCGAAGAAAAGAAACGCCGCACGAAAGGCGCTGCAGGCTGTGACAGAAAGACTCACCGGCGCGAAGCTGAGCGAGGACGTCGTATTCGTGGGCACATGCGGCAGATGCGAATACAAGAACAAAGGCATAGACCTGTTCATAGACTCGCTGCACAAGCTGGCCGAGGAGCGCCCTACGCGCGAGGTCGTGGGATTCATCATGGTGCCAAGCTTCGTGAAAGGCCCGAGAGAACACCTGCAGAAAGCGCTGAAGGCCAAAGGCAAGAGCGACGCTCTGCCTATGAACTTCATAACCCACCACCTGCACGAGCCTAACAACGACGCCATACTGAACGCGATAAGATGGTACGGATTCCCAAACAGGCAGGAGGACAAGGTGAAGATAATCTACATACCAAGCTACCTGAACGGCAACGACGGCATCTTCAACATGACATACTACGACCTACTCATAGGCCTCGACCTGACCATCTTCCCTTCGTACTACGAGCCATGGGGATACACTCCGCTAGAGAGCATCGCATTCTCCATACCTACGATTACGACCAACTTGTCGGGCTTCGGACAGTGGGTGCTGGAGACATACGACAAGGAGAAGAAGTGGGTCGTAAACAGAACCGACGACAACTACTTTGAAGTCAGAGACAGCCTGACATACCTCATCAGCAACTTCATGAACCTGAGCAAGGACGAAGTGAACAACATGAGAAAATCCGCCAAGGCATTGTCTCAAAAAGCATTATGGAAGAATTTCATTGCATTTTACAAGGAAACCTATAACTTTGCCTTGCTAAATGCATCAAAACGCATTAATTCATAAGTTGAACTATTAATCAATTATCATTAATAATGAGAATCTTAGCAAACAAAATCAACCAGCCTAACTGGAAAGAGATCAATGTTGTTTCGAGAGTTCCAGAAGGACTTGAGAGCTTGCGCGAACTTTCATACAACATTTGGTGGGCTTGGAATGAGCAAGTGACCGACTTATTCGCAAGCATAGACAATGAACTTTGGAAAAATTGTCAATACAACCCAGCTTTGTTCCTCAACCGCATCAACTACGAGAGACTCGAGGAACTGAAAAGCAACCAGGAATTCATGAACAAGCTGAATTCTGTTTACGCCGATTTCAAGAACTACATGAGCGTTAAGCCAGACCAGAACAAGCCTTCAGTGGCTTATTTCTCTATGGAGTATGGCTTGACCGACATCATAAAGATTTACTCAGGAGGTCTGGGAGTGCTCGCAGGCGACTACCTGAAAGAGGCTTCCGACAGCAACATAGACATGACCGCCATCGGTCTGCTCTACAGATACGGTTACTTCACACAGTCGCTGACTGTTGACGGCGACCAGCTGGCTGTTTACGACCCACAGGACTTCACCAACCTCCCTATAGAGCAGGTGAAGGAAGAGAACGGAGAGCCAATGGTAGTCGAGGTTCCATTCCACGACAACCTGATTGTTTACGCAAACCTCTGGAAGGTGAACATCGGTAGAATAGCGCTCTACCTCCTCGACACAGACAACGAGAAGAACTCTGAGTTCGACAAGTCTATCACCCACCAGCTCTACGGCGGTGACTGGGAGAACCGTCTGAAGCAGGAGTTCCTGCTCGGCATCGGAGGTATGCAGGCGCTCAAGAAGCTCGGCATCAAGAAGCAGGTTTACCACTGCAACGAGGGACACGCAGCGCTCATCAACGCACAGAGACTCGTTGACTATGTTGAGTCTGGATTGACATTCAACCAGGCATTCGAGGTTGTCAAGAGCTCATCGCTCTACACAGTGCACACTCCAGTGCCTGCAGGACACGACTACTTCGAGGAAGGCCTGTTCAAGAAATACCTGAACGAATACCCTGCAAAGATGGGTATCAGCTGGGACGAGTTCATCGACCTCGGACGCCAGAACCCAGGCAACAAGAGCGAGAAGTTCTGCATGTCAACATTCGCATGCAACACTTGCCAGGAAGTGAACGGCGTAAGCTGGCTGCACGGAAAGGTTTCTCAGGAAATGTTCCAGCCAATCTTGAAGGGATACTTCCCTGAAGAGCTGCACGTAAGCTATGTGACTAACGGTGTGCACCTGCCAACATGGGCGACATCAGAGTGGAAGGCACTCTACGAGAAGGCATTCGGCAAGGAATACATCTACGACCAGTCTAACCTCTCTATCTTCGAGAAGATACAGAACGTGCCAGACGAGGAGATCTGGAACATCAGACAGGGACTGAAGAAGAAGCTCATCGACTATGTGAAGGCTAAGACTCAGGAGCAGTGGACAAAGAACCAGAGCGCGCCATCGGACGTCAACTCTGCTATCAACGCCATCAACCCTAACGCCCTCATCATCGGTTTCGGACGTCGTTTCGCGACTTACAAGAGAGCTCACCTCCTCTTCACCGACCTTGAGAGACTCAAGAAGATCGTCAACAACCCTAACGACCCAGTGCAGTTCCTCTACACAGGAAAGGCTCACCCAGCCGACGGCGCAGGACAGGGCTTGATCAAGAGAATCGTTGACATATCAAAGATGCCTGAGTTCAGAGGCAAGATCATCTTCCTCGAGAACTACGACATGAGACTCGCCAAGAGACTCATCTCCGGTGTGGACATTTGGCTGAACACTCCTACTCGTCCGCTCGAGGCTTCAGGTACATCAGGCGAGAAGGCACAGATGAACGGTG
>JAGCQO010000285.1 GCA_017965125.1 Paludibacteraceae bacterium | reverse complement strand
TATCGAGAAGTACGGCTCTGACGCAGTCCGCTGGTACATGATAACAAACGCGGCGCCTTGGGATAACCTCAAGTTCGACGTCGAGGGCGTGGCAGAAGTTCAGCGCAAGTTCTTCGGCACTCTTTATAACACATATTCGTTCTTCGCCCTTTATGCCAATGTTGACGGCTTCGACGGCAGTCAGCCTCAGGTGGCGGTGAAGGACCGTCCGGAAATCGACCGCTGGATAATCTCGCTCCTTAACACATTGATTAAGGATGTCGATGAGGCTCTCAGCGATTATGAGCCAACCAAGGCAGGACGACTCGTTTCGGACTTCGTTTCCGACAACCTTTCCAACTGGTACGTCCGTCTGAACCGTAAGCGTTTCTGGGGCGGAACCATGGATACAGACAAGCTCGCGGCTTATCAGACGTTATACACATGCTTGCTCACAGTCAGCAAGCTGATGGCGTCGATCGCTCCGTTCTACGCCGACCGTTTGTACATCGACCTCACGAAGGTCGTTGCCGGCGAGAAGTTCGACTCGGTTCACTTGGCTGAGTTCCCTGTGGCCGACGACAGCCTTATCGACAAGAACCTTGAGGAGTGCATGCGACTTGCTCAGCAGAGCTCGTCTATGATACTCGCTCTCCGTAGAAAGGCCAACAAGAAGGTTCGTCAGCCTCTTGCCAAGGCGGTTATCCCAGCTGCGGACCAGAAGACGCTTGAGCAGCTTTCTTACATCTCAGACCTGATAAAGACTGAGGTGAACGTGAAGGAGCTCGAGATTGTGTCGGCCGACAGCTCAGCCGTCAAGCTCGTTAAGCGCATTAAGCCTAACTTCAAGACATTGGGCAAGAAGTACGGCAAGCAGATGAAGGCAATCGCGGCTGCTGTGAACGGATTCAGCCAGGACGAGATTTCGTCGATAGAGAGAAACGGACAGATAACACTCAATTTGCCAGACGGCGACGCTGTCATTGAGCTTGCTGACGTGGAAATCGCCACTGAGGATATGCCAGGATGGCTCGTGGCTAACGAAGGCAACTTGACAATCGCTCTTGACATCGAGATTTCCGAGGAACTGAAGCAGGAAGGTATCGCCCGTGAGCTGGTGAACAGAATACAGAACTTGCGTAAGTCGAGCGGATTCGAGATAACAGACAAAATCACAGTCCAGATAGAGAAAAACGCAGAGACAGACGAGGCAGTGAAGAACTTCAGCGATTACATATCTACACAGGTTCTTGCGTCGTCAATCTCGGTAGAGGACAAGCTTGAGGATGCTGTTGACTTTGATTTCGAAGAGTTCATAGTGAAGGTGAAAATTGCAAAAAAATGATGCGGTATAGGAATTTTAAAGTAAATTTTTTATATTCGTAAATCATTAACCCTTAAAACTTATTAACTATGCCAAACAAAGACAATACAAGATACACTGACGAGGAGCTCGAGGAGTTCCGTCAGATAATCAACAGCAAGTTGGCAAAGGCTCAGGCCGATCTTGACCAGCTGGTTTCATCTCTGAACAACTCTACTGGAAACGGCGACAGCGACACTGCCCCTACATTCAAGGTTTTGGAGGAGGGCGCAGCGACATTGAACCAGGAGGAGACTTCTCGTTCTGTGCAGCGTCTTCGTGATTTCATCAAGAAGTTGAAAGAGGCTTTGATTAGAATCGACAACAAGACATACGGCATTAGCCGTGCTACAGGAAAGCTTATTCCTGCAGAGCGTTTGCGTGCGGTGCCTCACGCCACTTTGAGTGTTGAGGACAAACAGCAAGGCAAGTAATCTGCGTTGATGTCTCAGATTCAGGAAACATACGACAAAAAGAAGGCGGCGATCTGGCTTACGGCTATGATCGTTGCCGTTGTGCTTATAGACCAGGTGCTGAAGTTCTGGGTCAAGCTGTCTTTTCCGCTTGGCTCGGGTGTGGATGTGTGCGGCTGGTTCCAGATTTATTTTGTGGAAAACAAGGGTATGGCGTTTGGTCTGGAGCTCGGCAGCAAGATTTTCCTCACCTCGTTTCGCATCTTGGCTTGCGTTGCCATGGTCTATTATCTCTACTTGCTCATTAAAAAAAGCTTCCGCAGGTCGTTTGTGTTCACTGTGGGCGCAATCTTCGCCGGCGCGTTTGGCAACCTTTTGGACTGCATTTTCTACGGAAAGATATTCTCGCACAGCATAGGCCAGAAGGCGACTCTCTTCCCAGTTGACAGTTATGGCGCATGGTTCGAAGGCAGAGTCGTGGATATGCTCTACTTTCCGTTGATTCATTCGGCTGACGGCGGTGTGCTTTTCTTCCAACCGGTGTTCAACTTCGCAGACACGGCGGTGACTGTCGGTGTTTTCCTCGTGATAATATTCTTTGGCAAAGACCTCGGCAGAAGCCTTGAGACGGAGAAGGAACGCAAGAAAAGAGAAGAGAAGGAACGCCTGATGCAGGAATCAAAACAGGATTAATCATGAAGCGTATTCTTGGCATATTGATGATTTTAATGGCGCTTTCGTCTTGTGGCGACAACCGTCCGGACTATGTGTTGAGCGACGAGGCTATGGAGTCTCTGCTTTTTGACATCTACATGACCGACGGCGCACTCAATGCCAAGGGCGAGGAACTGAACGACTCTGTGGTGACGGAGTATTACAATTCTGTGTTCAAGGCTCACGGCACGACAAGAGAGCAGTTCGAGCAGTCGGTGACATGGTATTCGTCTCATTTGGAGGCGTGGGAGAAGGTCACCGAGAACGTCGCCATAGAATTGGAGAAGGCAAACGGAAGATAGTTCTGTGAAACGCTTTGTTGCTCATATTATCGAGATTTCCCCTCAGAACGTCCTGCATAACGGATTCATAGAAATAGACGATTCGGGCAAGATAACCTCAATCCGACCACTGGAGCAGGGCGAAGAGCCGTCGAACACTAAGTTGCTGGATGGTGTTGTGACATCGACGGCTGGCAGTGTTCTTGTCGTGGGCATGGCGATGCCGGTTGTGGCGATAGAGAATGTCAAGTGGGTGGGACGCTATTACAGACTTACGGAAGAAACAACTTTAAGAATGCTGTGATTCATAGTCACGGCATTTTCAATATATGACGCTTATGAAAATTGCAATAGAGAGTTTGGAGAATATAGCCGCCGCGGCGAGGAAGTTCCTTGACGAGGTGGGCGAGAAACGTGTCTTTGCGTTCCACGGCGAAATGGGCGCTGGCAAAACGACGTTCATCAAGGCGCTGTGCTCGGAGCTTGGAGTGACGGAGGTCGTGGCGAGTCCGACGTTTGCCATCGTCAATGAATACATGGCGCAGAACGGCAGTCCGGTCTATCACTTCGACCTATACAGAGTTAAGACTGTGGACGAGGCTTGCGACTTCGGCTGCGAGGATTATTTCTACAGCGGCTGTTATTGCTTCATCGAGTGGCCGGAACTGGTTGAGCCGCTTTTGCCAGACGATGCCGTGGATGTGTTCCTGTCGGTTGACGAGGACGGCAACAGGACGATTGAAATAAAGTAACCAAAACATATACAAAACAAAATGAACGAGTTCCTGACTTATAAGATTTACAACAACGAGGTTCAAGACATTCTTATCTCGTTGGCATTCATTGTCGGCGCGATAGTTTTAGGCCGACTCGTAAGATGGTTTGCCGAGAAGGTGCTGCCTAAACTGACGGCCAAGACCCAAACGCAGCTGGACGACGTCCTTGTCGAGGTGCTGAAGGCTCCGATGCTTTTCGCCTTGACGTTGGTCGGATTCTGGATTGGAATCAAGCGACTGACCTTGTCGGCCAATGTCATGACGCTTATAGGTGATGCCTACAGGTTCCTGATGGTGATAAGCGCAACGTGGTTTGTGTCTCGCGCCGTTTCCACGTTCATAAATGTTATCCTCAAAGAGAAGGTGAACGACGAAAGCTCAAAGATGGACGAGCACGCTCTGAGCCTTATCAAGAAGGTTTCCTCTTTTGTGATATGGAGCATCGGTATAATCACAGCCCTGAACAATGCCGGAGTAGATGTCGGCGCGCTGATAGCCGGTCTGGGAATCGGTGGTGTGGCCATAGCGCTCGCCGCACAAGACACGGCCAAGAATATTTTCGCTGGCATTATGATTCTTTTCGACCGTCCGTTTAAAATCGGCGAGCTGATAACAATCGACGGCACGACAGGATATGTCGAGGACATGGGAATCAGAAGCACCAAGCTCAGAACCTACTCCGGACAGCTTGTCGTGATACCGAACTACAAGACCGCCGACAGCAACCTGACGAACATCACGAGAGAGCCTGCACGACGCATAGAACTCAACCTCGGACTGACGTACAGCACAACGCCCGAGCAGATGAAGAAGGCGATAGACTTGCTGAACGCCCTGCCGAAGTCGGTTGACGGACTGGAGAAGAGAGTGAAGGTTTATTTCACATCGTTCGGCGACTTCTCGCTGAACATCACATGCTGGTATTACATAAAGAAGAACAGCGACTTGTTTGAGACGCAATCGGCCGTCAATCTCAAAGTGCTTGAAGAGTTCAACGCCAACGGACTTGACTTCGCCTTCCCTACACAGACGTTGCATGTGAGCAAGTAAAATGGCTGTAATTGTGAAAAAAACAATCATTTTCGTATTCTTAATGTTAGGCATAGCAAATGCCAATTGCCAAAACAGTGACAGTATTGTTGCAACTGCTAACAATGGAGAGGTCGATAATAATCCGTCGTCTCAAAGTAATCGTGTTGTTTTTACTGCTGGCAGTCTTGTTTATCCGTTGTGCGGACACACCAATGGGCAACTGAAAAGACGCGACAGGCATTACGTTTACCCTCTACTGATATTGAACAATGTGATAATCAGAGACCAAGAGGAAGTGGAGTGTTTCAGGAGCAAGCTTGGGCTTATTCCAATAGTACGTATAAAAACAATCACAAAAGAGAAAGCCGAGAAGCTGGGAATTCCAGACGTTCCAAAGGACGGAGTGGTGTTTGTCAAAACTAAAAAGGGCGTTTATGTAGACCTTTCTTGTGAAAAATAGGAACGCATGAGAAAACTCGCATATACACTTCTGATATTATTTATGTCGCTTTGCTGTGCAGCGCAGGACAGCACTGTTTCCATTCGTCTTGTGTGTGGAATTCCGCTTCTTCCGCCATGTGCAGAGATTGACTTCATCAAATTCGAC
>JAGCQO010000284.1 GCA_017965125.1 Paludibacteraceae bacterium | reverse complement strand
CAGTGAAGGACGCAGAGAACGACGTACCTATCGGATATGCCGCTGTCGGTGTGCTCGGCACCACGCAAGGCGTCATGACCAACGACAACGGAGAGTTCAGCATAAGCGCGGCGCCAGGCAAGAGACTCGTCGTGTCGTTCATAGGCTACAGGAGCGACACCATAAAACTCGGCGCAAGGCGAAACATCGAGCTGAAGCTGAAGCCTGAGGCGAAGATGCTGAAGGAAGTCGTGGTGAAAAGAAAAAGATACACGAACAAGAACAACCCGGCCGTGACGCTGATAAGGAACGTCATAGCCCACAAGGAGGAGAACACGAAGCAGACGGCAAGGCTGACGCACACGAGGAAGTACGACAAGACGATGTTCGCGCTGAACGACATAAGCGAGAAGCAGAAGAACTGGAAGATACTGAAGAAGGTGGACTTTGTATTCGACAACACCGACACGACGCTCGTCGAGGGCAAGGAGGTGCTGCCGTTCTACGTCAGAGAGGAGATAACCGACATCTACAGCAACACGAGCCCCAAGGCGAAGAAGGTGGTGACCGACGGCGAGAGGATGGTGAAGGTGAACGGACTGGACGTGGACAACGAGGGATTGGCTGAGTACTCGAAGCACATGTACCAGGACATAAACCTGTATGACAACACGATAACGTTCCTCACCAACGGATTCCTGAGCCCGATAGCCAGCACGGCGCCGTCGTTCTACAGATACTACATACAAGACACGGTGATGGTGGACGGCGAGAAGTGCGTGAAGCTTTTCTTCGCGTCGAGGAGCAAGGCCGACCAGCTGTTCACCGGACATCTCTACATAACGACCGACAGCACCTACGCCGTGAAGAAGGCCGAGATGACCGTCGATGGCAGAATGAACCTGAACTGGGTGAGAGGCGTCAGCATAGTGCAGGAGTTCAAGAAGTCGGAGGACTTGGGCTGGACACTGTCCAAGGACTATCTGATGATAGACTTCATAGTGACGAACAAGATAAACGGAATCGTGGGCGAGAGAAGCCAGGTCTTCAGGGAAATGCCAGAGCCGACGACCGACGAGTTCGGCGACAGCCTGAGGATAAAGAACGAGTACGTCAAGAGCGACGGCTACGACAGTCGCGACCAGGCGTACTGGGACGAGAACCGCCTCGAGAAGCTGCCGCAGACGCAGGAAGCCGCCTACCAGGTGATGGACAGCGTGCAGAAAGTGCCGATGGTCAAAGGCCTGATGATAGCCGGCGACATAATCGGCCGCGGATACATAAACCTTGGCAAGGTCGAAATCGGCCCGCTGTACGGATTCTACGGCCACAACGCCGTGGAGGGCCACAGAGTGCGCTTCGGCGGCAGAACGACCGACAAGCTCACCAAGCGAGCCAACTTCGAGGCGTACGGAGCATACGGATTCGGCGACAACGTGTGGAAGTACTACGGCAAGGCGTCGTTCTCGTTCACCAAGAAGTCGATACACGAGTTCCCCGTCAGGAGCATCTCGCTCTCCTACTACAACGACACGCGTCGTCCGGGCCAGGAAAGCAACGTGAACGAGAACTCCGTGTTCCAAGCCATAGGCCGAGACACCAACCACAAGCTGTATTACGACGAGACCATAACGCTGCAACACCTCTTCGAGTTCAAAAACCACTTCTCGTACAATGTCGGATTCAAGTACATGATCGAGCAGCCCGGCGGCGACATATACTTCAACTACAGCAACTACAACTCGCAGCAGAACAACGTCCGCTACCTGAACACGTCCGAAGCGTTCCTCACGTTGCGATGGGCGCCTAAGGAGAGATTCTACCAAGGCAGAACGTCAAGGCACATACTGCCAAGCCCGCACCCGATATTCACGCTCAAGTACCAAGTCGGCAGCAAGCTGTGGGGCAACGACTACGACTACCATTGGCTGAAGCTGAGCATCTACAAGAGGTTCTACCTATCGGTGTTCGGAACAGCGAAAGTCAATCTCGAAGGCGGCTACATGTTCGGCAAGGCGTCATTCCCGACACTCACGACACACGCGTCCAACCAGAGTTTCCTCTACCTCAACGCCTACAACCTCATGAACTATCTCGAGTTCGTCAGCGACAAGTACGTCTCGCTATGGATAGACTACGACGCGGAAGGCTTCTTCCTGAACAAGATTCCGGTCATCAGAAGGCTGAAACTCAGGGAAGTGGCGACCATCAAGGTGCTTTACGGCGGCGTGGGCGGCAACAACGACCCGGACAAGAACAACGACGTCTTCAAGTTCCCAGTCAAAGCCGACGGCACACCGATGACCTACACGCTCGGCGAGATGCCGTACATAGAAGGTTCGATAGGACTTTCCAATATTTTGAAAGTGCTGAGGGTTGATTTCGTCAAAAGATTCACTTATCTTAACAACCCGAAAGCGCCGTCATGGGGCATAAGAATAAAATTCGACTTAGACTTCTAAAACAGAACAAAGACATAAAACATGAAGAAATTCTATTTTATAGTAAACCCTATATCAGGCCATGCCAACAACACGAAGTATGCCGAAGACATCATAAAGCTGCTGCATAAGAAAGCCGACGTCGAGACGCACATGCACGTGCTGCAGGCCCGCGGCGAGGCTGAGCCATACGCGTCGAAGCTGTCCGACGAGATAAAGGACGACGGCATAATCGTGTCGGTCGGCGGCGACGGCACATTCAACGAGATAGCCTCATCGCTTGTGGGCAAGAACACGCCGATAGCCATAATCCCGAGAGGCTCGGGCAACGGACTGGCTCGCATGCTCAGAGTGCCTACGCAGAAAGCGCTGCAAGCCGACTATCTGCTGAAGGGTCACACCATAAAAATAGACAACGGAAACTTCGGCGACAGGAAGTACTTCTGCACCGCCGGATTCGGTTTCGAGGCGTGCATCGCGTTCCTTTTCGACAAGACCGGCAACAAGAAAAGAGGCCGACAGCAGTATGTCCACCACATCATAAAAGAGATATTCAACTACAAGCCGGTGACAGCCGAGCTCGAGATTGACGGCAAGAGAGAGACAGGCAAATACTTCTCGCTGTGCATAGCCAACTCCAACCAGTACGGCAACAACGCCATAATCTCGCCTTCGGCCGACCTGACCGACGGCAAGCTCAGACTCGTCAAGGTGAAGCCGTTTCCGCTCGTTCTGGCAGGAACACTCGGCGTGGCGCTGATGGGCGGATACATCGACAAGCTTGACATCTTCGTCGAGACAAGGGAAGTGGAGAGCGTGAAGATACTCTCCATAAGCGACGACAGGTTCCACTGCGACGGCGAGCCGATAAGGAAGGAGCTGCCGCTGGAAGTGTCGATAAGCAAGTCGCTGCTCAACATCCTTGTCGATGCCGACTACAAGCCATATTCGCCAAGAATATTCGATGTGGACATAGACGAGATAAACGCCAGAATCCGCAGAACGAACGAGACATTCACAGAGACGCTGAAAGAGAAAGTGGGCGAAGTGAGCCACCTGAACTCCGAACTCAGGCATAACGCCAAAGACATGCTCTCGTCATTCTTCACCAAGAGGAGCAAGAACAAGTAGCATCCCCCTTTTTCTGTGATAAAAACTCAAAGCATATCAATTGATATGCTTTTTTTCTTACTTTTGCAGAAAATATCATTTAGAGTGCGGTTTTCCGCACTTCCATAAGGGAAAATACGAAATGAAGAACATTATCGCTCCTGTAGATAGGAATCTTCTGTTAGAAGAACTTAACTCTCAGAAGTTTATTCGCAACACAAACAAAGGCGGAAACCAGATCTACATCATCACTGCCAAGGACTCCCCTAACGTAATGAAAGAAATCGGAAGACTCAGAGAATGGTCATTCCGTCTGGGCGGAGGCGGCAGCGGCGAGGAAATAGACGTCGATGAGTTCGACTACATGGACAAGCCTTACAAGCAGCTTATCGTATGGGACCCTGAGGCTCAGGAGATAACAGGCGGATACAGATACCTCCACGGACAGGACTGGGAGACGCTGCCTACGGGTCAGCCAAAGATTGTCACAGAGCACATGTTCAAGTTCTCCGACGAGTTCATGAAGGACTACGCCCCTTACACCATAGACCTCGGAAGAGCATTCATACACCCGGACTACCAGTCGTCGAAGATGGGCGCAAAGAGCATTTTCGCGTTCGACAACCTTTGGGACGGACTGCTCGTGCTCAACTACTTCGAGCCTGAGATTAGATACGTAATCGGCAAAATAACTGTATATCAGAACTACGACGAAGTGGCAAGAAACGCCATCTTCTACTTCCTGAACCACTGCTGCGCAGACCCTAAGGGACTAATGGTCGGCAAGGACGTGTTCTTCGACAAGAACACCAAGGTGGACAAGGAAATCGAGGACGTGTTCAACGCCGAGGAGACATTGGAAGACAAGTTCAACGCACTCATAAAGTTCGTGCGCACAAGAGGCACAAACATTCCTCCGCTGATCAGCAGCTACTTCAAACTGTCCAACCAGATGAAGGTGTTCGGCACTGGAGTGAACAAGGAGTTCGGCGACATACTCGACACCGGAATGATGGTGACAGTATCCGAGATAGACAAAGGACGATGGGCAAGACACGTGGACTCGTACCTGAAAGATAAGACCTTCAGAGAAGAGAACAACATCGTGGAAGACGCAGCCCACCCACTGATAAAGAAATAAGAAGGAACAAAAAAAGAAGCGCTCAACGGCGCTTCTTTTTGTATGGTATAAAGTTGGAGTTACTCCTCCATTTTCGCTTTCAGGAACTGCGCCGTATATGACCGCTCGCACTTCAGCAAGTCCTCCGGCGTGCCTTCAAACACGACATTTCCGCCCTCTACTCCGCCTTCCGGCCCCATGTCGATGATATGGTCGGCGCACTTGATGACGTCGAGGTTATGCTCGATGACGATGACCGTATGGCCTTTCTCCAAAAGGCAGTCGAAGGCCTTCATCAGCGTCTTGACGTCGTGGATGTGCAGTCCGGTCGTCGGCTCGT
>JAGCQO010000283.1 GCA_017965125.1 Paludibacteraceae bacterium | reverse complement strand
GAAAGATAGTCATACCTTGCCAATGGGAAAACGCCTATTCATTCGAGAAAGGTGTGGCCAAGGTGCAAGTCAAGCTTGATGACGGCACACGTGTCTGGAAGAAAATCGACAAGACAGGCAAGTATGTTGAGTAATAAAAAACAGTCAAGGGGAACGAAAAGTTCCCCTTGATTGTTTTTAATAAATCTCTGTTACTCCTATTTCTTAATGCCGGAACGGTCGGTTTCCCATTTGTATGGGTTTTGCTCTATGTATTCTGCGGCATTTTTGTATTCGTTGCAGTCTCTTATTATTCGTTCGTAATAATTACGCTGCCATGGCGAGAATCCTAATTCTTTTGTTACCCCGATTTTGAATCCGCGAACGATAGAACCGATGGTTCGTGCTGTCCCGTTTTGTGTTTTTCGTGATATTTGTTGTAGGGGCGAAAAATGTTTCGCCCCTACATTTTCCGTCCGGATGTTTTCCACCTCAATGTCCTTATTCTCCATATCATTTGGCATATCAGTTATTTCTATTATCCCATGTATGTGGTTAGGCATGATGATGTGTTCTCGTAATATGGTATTTGGGAAATGTGCAGGTATTGCATTCCAGTATTTTTCTGCAATCAATCCTTCTTTTGATAGCATAATGCCGTTGTTGTCAATGTCGCCGAATAGACATTCTCGGTCTCGTGTGCAAATTGTGATGAAATAGAGACCCGATTGTGAGTAGTCGTAATCTTTCAGGCGTATGGAACGGCGATTGTGCGGAGTGAACATTGTGTGGTTTCGTGATATTTGTTGTAGCAAGGGCGAAACATTTTTCGCCCTTGCATTTTTAATCACAGAGAATTTATTTCACCAGCTTTTTCTTTCCTTCAGTGATTTTTATCAGGTAGCAGCCGCCGTTATGCTTGCCGCCGTTGTCCTTGCCTTGCCACTTGATGTTGCTCTGTATTCCCTCGGTTTCGCCAGCGAGGCTCATCGTTATGTCGCGTCCTATGAGGTCGAAGCGAGGTGATCTTGTCTTGGCGTGTCCGAAGTGCTGGTTGAACTGCACGTTGTAGCCGTAGAAACGCTTGTCGTTGAGTATCTTGAACTGCGTGTAGTAGTATGTCTCTGGGGCGGTGAACAGCTCGTTGCTCCAGCTTTCATATCCGAGCACGCTCACGACGCGGTCGTCGTTGTTCCATGAGCCTATCTGGCTGAGCGGGTCTTTCACGAGCTCCTTCTCCTCGGTTGCCAGCACGATGACGTTCTCCTTCGAGTCCGACAGCATGTTCTTGACCGAGCTCCATGTGCTTTGATTGAACTTGACCTGCTTGTATGGCGCTCCGTTCTTTCTCGTAGCCACGGTTTCAAGATATTTCGCGAACTCGCTTCCCTCGTCCTCCATGTTGTTATTGAATGTCACCACGATGACGTTCTTGCCCTTGAACTCGCTCACGCATTTCTCGGCGGCGTCGGTGAACAGTGAGCCCTCACGACCGTTGAACTGGTAAATGTAAGGGTTGTTCGATGCCTCTGGAACCTTGTTTGTGAAAGGGATTATGACTGGGATTTTCTTCTCGCTTGCGTATTTTGCCACGACGTTCACTTGGTTCGCATACGCCGGGCCGATGATATAGTCGCTTTTCGCAATGGCTGGGTTGTTCTTCAGCACGCTTTGCACTCCGAACTCGCTCTTCTTTGTGTCGTAAACGCTGATAGTCAGTCTGTAGCCTTTGTTTTTCAACTCCTTGGCAGCCATCAGTATTCCTTCGTAGAATTCGACGAACTTGCTTATCGTTCCGTCCGGCTCGTCAAGCATCAGTGGCAGCAGAACGCTTATGTTCAGCGACTTTTTATTCGCTTGCTTCTTCTCCGGCGCGTTTGCAGGCTGTTCGTTTTTTATGCTGGTCACTTTGGCTGTGTCGGTCACAGGCGCGGTCTTGTTGTCGTTGCTTGGCTTCTTGAAGTCGGCGCTGCTTGTCGTCAGCGGCTTCACAGGTATGCGTATGGTCATGCCTATCTTCAGTCCGTCTGCCAGTTCAGGGTTCATGTCGAGTATGTCCTCCTGTCTTACTCCGTACTGGCGGCTTATGCCGTACATCGTTTCCTTCGGCATCACGATGTGTTCGATGCTGTAAGGGTGCTTCAGTGTGCTGGTCGCTTTCTTTGCGGCGATGGCAGCTTTCTTCTTGTCGTTGAACTTCGGGATTCTCAGCGTCTGTCCGGCTTTCAGTCCAGTTTCCACAGTCGGGTTATACTGCGCTATGGTGGCTTGTGTCACGTTGTACTGCTTGCTTATGCTGTACATCGTTTCCTTTGGCGCCACGTTGTGTATTATGAAATCGACCGAGTCCTCGGAGTTGTTCTTTATCACGGTAGGGTGGACGGGGATGAGGAGCTTCTGGCCCTTTTTCACGCCGTCCTT
>JAGCQO010000282.1 GCA_017965125.1 Paludibacteraceae bacterium | reverse complement strand
GCGTTGGCATAGCCGCAGGTAACGGCACGCAGGGTATCATATAGTCCCACCTTGTCATAAAGATAATCGAAATGACCTAAGGTAAGATATGTACGATAGGCGTCGGGACCATAGATCTCGGCTATGAAGATTATTTCAGGGAATTTTTTCTTTATCTCGGCTATCGCCCAGTGCCAGAACTCCACCGGCACCATCTCCGCCATGTCGCAGCGGAATCCGTCCACGCCTTTCTTTGCCCAGAACATCAGTATGTCCTTCATCTTCTTCCATGTGTCTGGCGTAGGGTCGAAGTGCTGTGTCCTTCCTCCGCAGTAGTCCACTCCGTAGTTCAGCTTCACGGTCTCGTACCAGTCGTTGACCGAAGGGTAGGCGCTGAAGACGTCGTTGCCCGTGGCTTTGGCTGGGAACTCGTCGTAGCCCTTGGCGTCGAACTGTGGCGTGAACCTCTCGCCGGGCATGTAGTAGAAGTTGTTCTGCGCGTCGAACGCCTTTGTGGTGTCGTCCTTGGCTCCGAGGTCGGTGGTTCGCTTTGGCTTGGCGTCCGAGTGGTAGTGGCGCGCCACGTGGTTAGGCACGAAGTCGATAATCAGTGCGAGCGACGCCTTGTGTGTTCTCTCGATGAGGCTCTCGAACTCTTCCATTCGCTTCTCCACGTTCTCGGCGAGGTCGGGGTCTATGTCGTAGTAGTCCTTTATGGCGTATGGCGAGCCGGCTTGTCCTTTCACTACGCCTTCGTGGTCCTTGTCTATGCCGTGCTTGGTGTAGTCGGTCTTGGTGGCATGCTCTATCACGCCTGTGGTCCAGATGTGCGTGTAGCCTTGCTTGCGGATGTCGTTCAGCACCTTAGCGGTCATGCTGTTCAGTTTTCCGCATCCGTTCTCCTCTATGGTTCCGTTCTCTATATTCTTGCCGTTTGCGTTGCAAAAAAGCCTTGGCAGCAATTGGTAAATGTTTATCATCGGTTATTTGTTTGGTGTTTCTCTTTCCTCCACATCGATTATCTGTGGCATTCTCTCGGCTGATGATCTGTATTGCGACACGGTGCCGTCGTTCCATATCCTGTAGCTCTTGACGTGCAGTGTGGAGCCTGAGTAAACGATGAATCCGTAGCTCGTTCCGCCTATGTTTGTGTCGATTATGTCTTTGTATATGCACTTGTCGTCGATGAAGTAGTACATGTAATCGCCCTTCTTCCTTATCGCCACTTTCACGTAGTCGTTGCCGAAGATGTTCTTTGGCGATGTGGCCTGGCCGTATGGCGCGTAGCAGCGCATGTTGCCTATTCTTAGCCTTATGCCGTGGAACGACGCGTAGTGGTATGTGTAGGTCGTATTGTCGCCGTTGTCTTGCTCCTCGCCGAACTCGAGTATGAATGTGCGGTTGCTTTGGCTCATCTCCACTTTCAGCACGGCTTCCACATACACATCGCCGCTGTTGCTGGCTGTGATGTTTTTCAGCGGCACGATGTAGTTGTTCGTCGATTTGTTTTGGAATACAAATTCGCCGGTGTTCGTGGTGGCTTTGAAGTTGCTGTTTTCTCCTGTGGTCCAGTGTTTTGAGTCGAATTCGGCCGAGAAGTCGTCATCGACCATCTTGGTCAGGCCCTCGGTCGGGTCGTCGAAGACAGGTTTCGCCCAGCTCGGTGTTTTTGTGCCGGAGCTGTTGAATAGCTGGTCCAAGTAATATGTTCGCCTTTCTCCTCTGAAGTTCGTGTTGGGTATGAATCCCGATGGGATAGGGTCGCCAGCCATCATCGTCGCCCATTCGCCGTTGGGCAGCGTGTCGTTGTAGTGCTTCTTGTACATGAGTCCGTGGGCGAGTTCGTGGAAGACAGTATGCTCGTTCTGTGACTTTCCGTCGGCGTAGTTGGTGTATTTGTTCCACGTCTCCTCGTCTATGACTATGCGTATCGGATTTTCGTAGTATGTCACTCCGGCAGCGCCCTCGTGGCAGTCGCCGAAGTACATGTTCAGTCCGGTCTTGTAGGGGTTCAGGCTTTTCACGCCTCGTGCTTCGGCTTCTTCGAGGAACTTATCGACGTACTCCTGCAGTGTGGCGTTGCTTACGCTGTAGTTTGTGTATTCCTTCTCACATGAGGAAAGCGCAAATATTGCTGAAATTGCAGTCAGCAGGTATGTGAGTCTTGGTTTATTCATAAGCAAGGTGGTTTATGAACAAAAATCTGATTTGTATTTCTTGGTGAGCCACGAGGCCACGCCCGAAAGTGCTATGAGCGAGATGAGGTTAGGCAGAGCCATCAGTCCGTTGAATATGTCGCCCATCGACCACACTAACTCCAGCGAGAGGATTCCGCCTAAGAACACGGAGACTAAATAAATGACTCTGTATGGCTTTATTCCTTTGTCTCCGAACAGATATTGTATGCACTTCTCGGCGTAAATATACCATCCGAGTATGGTCGAGAATGTGAATGTCACGAGCGCGATGCACAGGAATTCTCCTCCGACAAATGGAATCTGGCTGAATGCGTCCTTGGTTATGGTCATGCCTTCGTTTCCGCTTTCCCATGCCCCCGTGTTCACTATCACGATGCCAGTCAGCGCGCACATTACCACAGTGTCCCAGAATGTGCCGGTGGCTGAGATTATCGCCTGCTTGACTGGCGTGCTCGACTGTGCCGACGCTGCGATTATAGGCGCGCTTCCGAGTCCCGACTCGTTGGAGAACAGACCTCTCGCCACGCCGTATCGTGCGGTCATTATTATCGTCAGGCCAGCGAATGCGCCCCCGGCTGCCGATGGGTTGAATGCCGAGTCGATTATGAGCTTCAGCGTGTTGCCCAAGTTGTCGTAGCCGATGACGAGCAGGGTGAGGCAGCCGATTATGTAGAATGTGCCCATGAAGGGAACTAACGCCCTGCAGACATTTGAAATTGACTTTATGCCGCCGAGTATCACTGCCGCCGAGAGTATCGTGACGATTATCGAGCAGTAGAGTGGCGACACGCCGAAACCGTAGTTCAGTGCCGCCGACAGCGAATTGGCTTGTATCGACGAGCCGATGGCGAACGACGCCAGAATCGTGGACAGGGCGAATAGCACAGCCAGCCATTTGCAACGCATTCCGTGCTCTATGACGTACATCGGGCCGCCGGAGTAGCTGCCGTCCTCGTTCTTCACTCGGTAGTGCATCGCCAGCAGGCCTTCGGTGTATTTCGTGGCTATGCCGAAGATTCCCGTTATCCACATCCAGAACACAGCGCCCGGTCCGCCCATCGAGATGGCTGTGGCGACGCCGACGATGTTTCCCGTGCCGATGGTCGCCGCGAGCGATGTGGCGAGCGCGGAGAAGGGCGAGATGTCGCCGGTGCTTGCCTTCTCAGGCCTGACCGACAGCTTTATGCCCTGGTGTATGTACTTCTGTATGAATGCTAATCTGAACGTCAGAAACAAGTGCGTGCCTAAAAGCATAATAAGCAACGGCCATCCCCAAAGGAAGTCGGCTATCGCGCTTATTATTTCTGTGAGATGCTGCATTCGTCAGTAGGCTTGTCTTTTTTAGAAGGATTGCATGTCGCAGAGTCGCTTGTAGTAACCGTTCAGGGCTATCAGGTCGTCGTGCTTGCCTTGCTCCACTATCTCGCCTTCGTGCATAACGTAGATGACGTCGGCGTTCTTGATGGTCGAGAGTCGGTGTGCGACGATTATGGACGTTCTGTTCTTCATCAGGTTGTCTATGGCTTCCTGCACGAGCTTCTCCGACTCTGTGTCGAGGGCCGATGTCGCCTCGTCGAGGATGAGTATCGGAGGGTTCTTGAGGATGGCTCTGGCTATCGAGATTCTCTGTCTCTGTCCGCCCGAGAGCTTGCCTCCGCGGTCGCCTATGTTGGTGTTGTATCCTTCCGGCGTCGCCATTATGAAGTCGTGGGCGTTGGCTATCTTGGCCGCCGCTACGACGTCTTCCATCGTTGGGTTCTCGACGCCGAAGGTTATGTTGTTGAAGAATGTGTCGTTGAACAGGATGGCTTCCTGGTTCACGTTGCCCATCAGCGAGCGCAGGTCGTGGAGCTTGATGTCGCGGATGTCCACAGAGTCGATTTTTATGCTTCCTTCCTGTATGTCATAGAACCTCGGAACGAGATCGACCATCGTGGACTTTCCTGAGCCGGACTGGCCCACGAGCGCTATCGTCTGACCCTTCTTGATGGTTATGTTTATGTCGTTAAGCACCCAGTTGTCTGCATACTTGAAGAACACGTGCTGGAATTCGATCTTTTCGTTGAACTTAGGCAGGCTCACTGCGTCAGGACGTTGCTTGATGTTGTTCTCGGTGTTCAGTATGAAGTCAACTCTCTCCAGCGACGCCATACCTTTCTGTATCGTGTAAGACGCTCTCGAGATGTCCTTCACTGGGTTTATGATGCTGTAGAATATCACGAGGTAATAGATGAACTCCGGCGCAGAGATGATCGGCGCGCGACCTTCGGTGTTGAGTATCAGCGTGCCGCCGTACCAAAGCACCGCCACGATGATGAATGTGCCGAGGAACTCCGACACAGGGTGGGCGAGTATGTACTTGCGGTTCATCTTGATGAAGGTCTTTCTGACCATGTCGTTTATCTCGTCGAACTTGGCCGAGACCTTATGCTCTGCGTTGAAGGCCTTGATGATTCTCAATCCGCCGAGGGTTTCCTCTATCTGGCTCAGCATCTGACCGGTCTGTGTCTGTCCGAGCAGCGACTTTTTCTTCAGCGTCTTTCCGATGTAGCCTATCAGTCCGCCGGCAACAGGCAGCAGCAACAGGGCGAACACCGTCAATTGCCATGAGATGGTGATGAGCACTATGAAATAGACAGTCACCATTATCGGGTTCTTGAACATCGACTCCAGCGACGACATTATCGAGTTTCCTATCTCGGTCACGTCGGTCGTCATTCTGGCTATGATGTCGCCCTTATGCTCCTCCGAGAAGAAGCTCAGGTGCAGGCCAAGCACTTTGTCGAACAAAGACTTTCTCAAGTCGCGCAGCACGCCGTTTTGTATCGGGGTGAGGTAGTATCCCGCCAGGAACGCTGTTCCGGTCTTGAGGAACGTCATCACCACAAGGAACAGTCCGAGGTAGAGCAGCGTCATGGATGCGCCTTCGGTGTCGATGTAGCCTTGTATGTAGAACGAAACGTTGTTCTTCAGCGCTGCGCCTATTTCTCCCATAGAGGAGTCTGAAAACGACCAGTCTATGTATTCCTTCGCGCCGCTTTCCATTCCGAAGAGTATCTGCAGGATTGGTATTATCGTACCGAAGGAGAATAAACTGAAGATGGTCGAAAGAACGTTGCAGATTATGTTTCCAAAAACATATCTCTTGTAGTTTGGTAGAAATCTGCGTACTAAAAATATAAAGTCTTTCATTCTTCTTTGACTATGGGAGGTCTATATGCTTGTTTCTTAGATTCCAGTGTAGTTGAAAGGAGATATCGCCTTGAGTTCTGCCTTCACCTCGTCGCTCACGTTCAGCGTCTCAACGAAGTCCTCGATTGTCTTCTCGTTGATGGCGTCGTTTGTGCGTGTCAGCGCCTTCAGTGTCTCGTATGGCTTAGGGTAGCCCTCGCGACGCAGGATTGTCTGTATTCCTTCTGCCACGACTGCCCATGTGTTGGCCAGATCGCTCTTTATCGCCTCTTCGTTCAGCAGCAGCTTGTTCAGTCCCTTCAGCGTGCTCTGTATTGCGATTATCGCGTGTGCGTAAGGCACTCCGGTGTTACGCAGCACTGTCGAGTCGGTGAGGTCGCGCTGGAGTCTTGATACTGGCAGCTTCTGTGCGAGGAACTGCAGCACTGCGTTTGCTATGCCCATGTTTCCCTCGGAGTTCTCGAAGTCGATTGGGTTCACCTTGTGTGGCATTGCCGATGAGCCCACTTCGCCTGCCTTTATCTGCTGGTGGAAATATCCCATCGAGATGTATGTCCAGATGTCGCGGTCGAGGTCTATGACGATTGTGTTGATACGTCTTGTGGCGTCGAATATGGCTGCGAGGTTGTCGTAGTTCGAGATCTGTGTTGTCCACTGCTCACGCGAGAGTCCGAGCTTCTCCTCTACGAACTTGTTGCCGAACGCCTTCCAGTCCTGGCTTGGATAAGCCACGTGGTGTGCGTTGAAGTTTCCTGTCGCGCCGCCGAACTTGGCTGAGATAGGTGTGCTTTTCAGTATCTCGAACTGTGCGTTGAGTCTCGACACGAACACCTCGAACTCCTTGCCGAGTCTTGTTGGCGAAGCTGGCTGGCCGTGTGTCTTTGCGAGCATCGGGATGTTCTTCCACTCGTTTGCGAGCGACTGCAGCTTGTCGATGAGCTGCTGCACGTTAGGGTAGAACACCTCGTTCAGCGCCTCTTTCAGCGCGAGTGGCGATGCTGTGTTGTTTATGTCTTGTGAGGTCAGTCCGAAGTGGATGAACTCCTTGTATTCCTCGAGTTTCAGCTCGTCGAACTTCTGCTTCAGGAAGTACTCTACGGCCTTCACGTCGTGGTTTGTGGTTTTCTCTATGTCCTTTATGGCTTGTGCGTCAGCCTCGCTGAAGTTCTTGTAAACGTCGCGGAGCTTTGGGAATACGTCCTTGTTTACGCCTTGGAGCTGTGGCAGCGGTATCTCGCAAAGAGCGATGAAGTACTCAACCTCGACTCTTACTCTGTATTTGATTAATGCGAATTCTGAAAAATATTCTGCGAGCTGCTCTGCTTTTCCGCGGTAGCGACCGTCGATTGGGGAGATCGCTGTTAGATTATCAAGTGTCATTTCTGCTTGTTTTTGTGTGTACTATATTAAAAATACAAATTTATGAAAAAACAAGCAATTTTGCGCCTTTCGTAGCCTTGTTTATACCTTTGCTATAATTAATTATAGCTTTTTAGCATAGCAAATAAAAAAGCCCGAGTTTTTACTCGAGCTTTTGTTGACCTACTAGGATTCGAACCCAGACAGACAGAACCAGAATCTGTAGTGCTACCGTTACACCATAGGTCAGTATGTTTGCTTTTGTTAAGCGGGTGCAAATATATGCGTTTTTTTATTCATAACAAAGAAAAATCTCATTTATTCGATTTTTTCGTGCTTTCGATGTGATAAAACGCATCCCGAACGGGGAAGAAAAAAGCCGCAACTAAAAAATTGCGGCTTTTCTGATTATCTTCTTTTTGCTCTTTCTTTCGCTTGCTGGCGCTGATACTCGAGCTGCTGTTTCTGCATTTCCTCCAGTCGCTGCATGAACTTGGATTTCTTCTGCTTCTTTGGGTTCTTGGCGTTCTCGCGGAGTTGCGCGAGCAGCTTGTCCTCGTTCACGAACGCTCTGAACAACAGTGTCTGGGCTATTGTTATGAGTGTTGAGATGAAGTAGTAGTAGCTCAGTCCTGACGCATAGTCGTTGAAGATGAAGAGGAACATCAGCGGCATGAAGTACATCATCAGTTTCATTCCCGGCATCTGGCTCTGACCTGTGTCGGTGGTCTTCATGTTGATGTATGTGTATGCGAGGTTAGTCACTGTCATGAGCAGACAGAAGAGCGACAAGTGGTTTCCGAAGTAGTTCGTGATGAACGGAATCTGTGCGCTCCATTCCACTATCGCGTCGTATGACGACAAGTCCTCGGCCCACAGGAAGCTCTGCTGACGCAGTTCTATGGCTGCTGGGAAGAATGTGAACATGGCGAACAGGATAGGCATCTGCAGAAGCATTGGGAGGCATCCGCCCATAGGGTTCACTCCGGCCTGTCTGTACAGCTGCATTGTCGCTGCCTGCTTCTCCTGTGGCTTGGCTGACGCGTACTTTTTGTTTATCTCCTCGATCTGTGGCTTGAGCACTCTCATCTTCGCAGTCGAGAGGTAAGACTTGTATGTCAGCGGGAACAGCACAATCTTTATAATGAATGTCATTATCAGGATAATGATTCCGTATGAAGATATGTACTTGCTGAAGAAGTCGAAGATAGGAATTACCGCGTACTTGTTTATCCATCCGAAGATTGTCCATCCGAGTGGCACTATTTCGTCGAGGTGCAGCTTCTTGTCGCTGTCCACGTCCTTGTCGTAGGCCTTCAGCTCCTTGTACTTGTTAGGACCGAAGTAGAAGTGCATGTTGGTGGCTGTTCCGCCTGCCACGTCGAGTGGCATCAGTATGTTTGCCTTGTAGGCCTTCAGGTAGTTAGGGTCATCCTCTATTCTCTTGCTTTCTATCTTAGCCGACGAGAAGTCGTTGTCGGCAATCAGGATGCTTGAGAAGAACTGGTCCTTGAAGGCGATCCATCTTACTTTTGTGGTTATCTCCTCGCTGTCGTCCGATGAGGCCGAGAGGTCGTCCACGTCGTCGGATGTAGGCTTGTAGTATATGCTTGCGTATCTGTCCTCGAACTTCTTGCTTCTCTCCTGCTGCTTGATTTTCGAGCTCCATGTCAGATCGACTGCGCTTGCGTTGGTCTTGAGGGTGTTCTGCATGCCGTGTGGCTTCACAGAGAATCCGACCATGTAGTCATCGGCCTTGAGCGTGTAGATGTAGTCGAGGTATGAGCCGTCGGCTGAGGTCAGACGGAAGGTGAAGGCTCTTTCGCCCT
>JAGCQO010000004.1 GCA_017965125.1 Paludibacteraceae bacterium | reverse complement strand
GGGCGGACGATGAGTTCCTCCTCCAGCTTGGCTTCTGGGTCAACGACAACTCCGTTGCCTTCGGCGTTGGTCTTCAGACGGTAGTGTGTCACTACGGCGCACTCCTTGGCGAATCCCTCGACGTGCTCTGCCTCGCGACTGAGGAACGATTTAGGGATGAACAGAGGGAAGTATGCGTTGACGTGTCCCGTCTCCTTGAACTTGTCGTCAAGCTCTCTCTGCATTCTTTCCCATATTGCGTATCCGTATGGCTTTATCACCATACATCCTCTTACGGCAGACTGCTCAGCGAGGTCTGCTTTTATCACGAGTTCGTTGTACCACTGCGAGTAGTTCTCGGCTCTTGATGTCAATTCTTTTGCCATTGTCGTTTTGTGTTTATGTCTTTTTAGTTATTCTGATTCTGTGTCTTAAGCCTCTTCCTGAACCCTTCGGTGCACGTCATGCGCTCCTTTCCGTCCTTGTCGAGGTATATGAAGTATCCTTCTATTTTTCCGTTCTTGCGGCACAGCTCGAGGCTCTTGTCGAGTCCCAGCACCATGCAGGCTGTGGCATAGGCGTCGGCGCTGATGCAGTCTTCGACGATTATAGAAGCCGACAGGAGCTCGTTCTCGGCCGTTCTGCCTGTCTTTGGGTCTATCTCGTGGCCTATCTTCTTGCCGTCCACGATTCTGTATTTGTGGTAGTTGCCCGATGTGCCTACGCTCTTGTTGTCGAGCCACATGATGTCCTGCAGCTCCTCGTTTGTGGCGGTGGAGTCGTCCATCGGCTTGGTTATGCCGATTCTCCAGTAGTCGCCTTTGCCGTTCACGCCCTTGGCTCTTATCTCGCCGCCTATCTCTATCATGTAGTTCTCCACGTCGTGCTTCTCAAGGAATTCGGCTATTATGTCGCACGAATATCCCTGCGCTATGGCGTTGGCGTCGAGCTGCACTCTCGGGTCGGCCTTGATTGCCTTGCCGTTCTCTATCTTTATCTTGCCGTAGCCCACGAACGCCATCACGCTGTCTATCTTGGCTTGTGTCACTTCCTGCGGCGTGGCGTGGTTGAATCCCCACAGCTTCACGATTGGCGACACGGTGATGTCGAACGCTCCGTCGGTCTCGCGGCTCACTTCCATCGCTCTGTCGAACACTTTCATGAACACGGTGTCGGCCTCCGGATTCACGTCCTCGTTGTTGTTTATCTTGCTTATGGTGCTTTCCGCGTCGAATATCGACAGCGACTTGTTGAACTTGTTCAGCTCGGTGAGTATCAGGCTGTCCAGGTTCTCTGAGCTTTTGTATGTTATGTTGTAGAATGTGCCTTGTATCTCGCCGCTTGTCTTTATGTATCTTGGCTCTTGGCACGATGCCATGATCATGCCTATTGCGCACATTGCGGCTAATGCGATAGTTGCGGTCTTTTTCATGTTTATCTCTTGAAGTTCAGCAGTTTTCCGTGGCAGTCGTTTATCGTTCCGTTCTCGTAAGCCACGTTTCCGTTCACCATTGTCAATTCCACCTTGTTGTGCAGCTTCTTGCCGTCGTAGGGTGTCCATCCGCATTTGCCTATCACGTCGCTGTTGGTTATCGTCCATTCGTCCTTGGCTATCAGCACAAGGTCGGCGAAGTAGCCTTTTCTTATGTATCCTCTTTGGCTTATGCGGTAGATGTCCGCCACGTTGTGCGACGTCTTTTCCACGATGTCCTCGATTCTCGCCTTGCCTTGCTCCACGAGTTCCAGCTCCAGCAGCAGTCAGTATTCTATTTCCGGTGT
>JAGCQO010000281.1 GCA_017965125.1 Paludibacteraceae bacterium | reverse complement strand
TGCGCATATATGCCTATGACACAAGCGAAAAGCGACAGAACAAGTAATAAACCTTTTCTCATAACTAAATGCTTTTTTATTGATACATTAAGCCAAGCCAGCCCACTCTCCTTCTATTGGCTTGCATGGGGCGAAAGCTTCGTCGCAGTTGTTCAACGCAAACAGAGTCTTGTCCTTGCCCTTGAAGACGATTACAGAGCGCTGAGGCGCATCCCATCCTTCGCCGATTATGAATCTGTTGCAGAATGTGCCGCCGATAAGGTCTGATGTCTCGTCCGGCTTAGCTGTGCGGTCCACACGAACGATATAAGGCGCCTTTGGAGCATAAGCATTGCTGCTTTTCGCCCCCATCAGCATAGCCGCTGGCAAATAGCGCTGCGCGTTCTCGCCATAGAAGCGCTCGTTAAGCACGCGAGCCATCTCATCTTTGCAAGTCGCTGTGCAAACGAGCTCCAGGCACTTGTTTCCCAGCTCTTTGTCGCGAGCGAAAATCTCAAGCACCATAGGAATCATGGCAACGACAGAAAACTCGTTTTTGCCCAAGAACTCTGTGTAAACCTGGCTGAACTCCTCGAAAGTGCTTGGCACATTGCTGAATGTCACGAGCAAACCGCCGCAGTCTTTCTTTGTCTGATATGTGTGGCCGTTCACTGTTATCGTCTTGTCCTCGATGTCGATAGGAGCCGCGAACTGCTGCATATTGTTCATCTGAGCCTGAGGGTAGCCGCCCTGCTGTGGCGCCATTCCTGGCTGACCATACATGCCTGGCTGTCCGTACATTCCTTGCGGACCGCCATACATTCCCTGTTGGCCGTACATACCTTGACCGCCGAACATGCCACCCTGCTGACCATACATTCCCTGGCCGCCGAACATATTCTGCTGCTGTCTGCTATAGAATATGTGGGCGATGATGCCAGAGAAGAAACTGATTATCATGCTTAAAATTCTCATCTCTAATATTTTTCGTTGTTTACGTTAATGTCAACTTGCCCGACTTTATTTCACAGGACTTGGCTTTGTGAAGCTCTGACCATTCCACTTGATGACGAAATTATTGTCTGGGTTGAATGATTTCGTAGGCATCTTGATGTCCTTGTCGTCTCTTGGCAATATCAGGTAGTGGTTGCCTGCGTTTGCAAGGGCTGTAGTAAGCTGCTTGTAGGTGAGAACATCAGGAGTCAGGATTCTGTCTGACGGATTGTAGTCGTAGCAAACGACGTCCTGCTGCAAGTTGCCATCGACAGTCTTCTCGCAAAGCACCACGAGCAGCTTGTGTCCGTCCGCTCTGTTCCACAATCCAGCGGAAAGAGTCTGGCGAAGTCCGTCTGTCGCGACGAGCGAAAGCCAGCCCTTAGCCGTGTTGTATTGAACGACATTGCGGTTTTCGTCCTGCAGTGTCTTTGTCAATGTGTTTGCGCTTTGATTCGTTGGCTTGAAAGGAATCACATTGTCTATATACAACTTGTACAAGAACTTGACTGTTGTCTCGTCCTCTGGCCATTCGATGCAGTAAGCTCCAGTCAGAGTTCTAACGTCAGCCACCTTGTAGCTATCCGGCATAATTATCACCTGGTCTTCCCATGTTGGTTCTGGCTCTGGCTCGTATGCCGGCTCATTGTCATAAGAAGCAATGCCATGCTGCTTGCTTGGGTTCAGGTTCTGCTTAACTGTCGGACCGACCTGCTTGCCTGTCAGCTCTACATTCTGACGAGAGTATTTTGTTGTGGCAAAGCGGTCTAAGTTAAGATCGCCAAGGTCGCCCTGGTGATATATCTCGCAATCGCTCATAGACAAGTTCGCGTCGCCGACATAGAACAACGGTCCTCTGTTCTGCGAGAAACGGCAGCGAGAGAACGACACGTTCAGGCTGGAAGCTACATTAATCAATGTATATTCACGGTTTCTGTAGAAGTCGCAGTCATTGAATTTGACATTGAAGCATGAGCTCAAAGTCATGATGCTGTAGCTACAGTCGCGGATTATCGAGTTCACGCATCTGAGGTCTGTTGTCTTGCTTGCAGTTATGCCTTCGGTTCCGCATCCGTACATGTCGCACTTGTCGATCTGTACGCCCTCGCAGTTTTCGAACTCAAGCACACCGCCCTCGCAATAGCCTTCGTCAGTGTGGCCGATAGTCAACTCACGAATAACGACGTTCTTACTATTGCGGAAGCTCATGATAAAGGCGTAACGAGGCTCAATCAGTATCGCGCCGCCCTTTGGCGAACCTTGAATCGTAAGGTTGTTGCACAAGTTCAGAACGAGCTGATAGCCGTCGAAATGATCCTCACGAGAGATTTTCGCGGTAGGCTCAGAATAAGCCTTCAGTGTTGACACTCCAGCCTGGCTGCACTTGTCGTCATACTGCAACACGTCAGACAGGTTGATGATTCCTTCCACCGTGATTACACGGTCAGAACCCAAAGACTTGACAAACTCAAGAGCGGTTTTCACCTTGTACTCTTTCTGCTTAGCATATGAACCTGCCGCACATGCTGCCAAAAGCAAAAAAACTAGTATTCTTTTCATATTATAAAAAATAAGAGAGCCCCGAAGAAAGCCGCACAAGCTTCCCACAAGGGCTCATATTTGTTTTCAGTTATGCATAAAAATCACATTACGCCTGAGCGTTGTCTGCCTCAGCCAGTTTCTTTGCCTTGCTGCGCTTATTCAGATAATATACGAGAGCGCCGACAGCAACCAGTATCACTATGCCAAGCAAAGGACGATAGAAAATCCATGCGATAGCGATAACGAGGAGCGACCAAACCAAGCCCACAACGCCGCACACAAGGCCGATTCCAAGGTTAGCAACTGTAGCCAACGGAGGGAGCACCTTGAGCAACGATACAAGAATGTCGAACACGTTGCGCAGACCCACGATAACCAGAATCACACCCAGAACACGAAGGATCCATGTCAGGATGCTGTTCTCGTCGCGCGAGTTCTCGAACATCTCCGATGCGTCCTTTGTGCCCATCTCCAGACGGCTGAAGCTCTTCTTGTTCTTTGCGATATAGTCTGTGAATGTGTTGCCCGAAACCTTAGCGATGATGCTGATAGCGCCAGGAAGAACCTTTGTGAATGTCACTCTCACATCACCAATCTGAGGCGAGTTAGGATTAAGACCGTAATAAACAACGTTTCCGTCAACATGAACCAAAGAATCCGAAGCGTTCAGTCCACGGCTTTTAGCAACTGCTGCACAAGCCTTGTTCCATGTGGAAATCTGGCTTGAAGTAACGTTCAGGTCAGCAGCTACGTCGCCGCTGATAGCCTGCACCTGCTTCTCGTTAAGCTTATACGCGCCGAAAGAAACATTCTCAGCGTAAGTATCCTTTGACTCGAAGTTCATGTAAACGAAGTTCTTGTTCTGGTAAGCTGGGTCCTTGAACGAACCGCTGTTCACAGGGGAGTCTGTCCACGTTTCCTTGTATGTGTAAGTTATGGTTTTGTCCTGCGAACCGCCGACATTGTCCTTTGTCTCCTCGTGCTTCTCCTCCTGATACTGGTAGAACTCCACCTTGCGCGACAGCTTGACTGCCACAGCACCAGCGCCGAAGTCGGCATCCACAAGCGAATCCTTAGTAACAGCGTCGCCAGTGGCATGCACCACCTGACCGTTAAACTGAGGGTCCACCTTATTAATATTGTCCATCTCGACGCAAAGTTCCTCTGTCTCGTTTATCGCCTTCGCTGTCTTCACCGCGCGTCCATCGTTCCACCACAGCAATACTGTAGCACCGATAAAGAGAAGGAATCCTGTTGCGACACCGCCTAAGCTGTTTTTCAATCTTCCGCCGTAGCTAACATGTTGTGTCTCTGTATAAGCCATTTTCTATTTGTTATTAATTAATGTTATGTTTAAAAATGCGGAACAAATTTAGAAAAAATAAACATATTGTAATGTTTTTACAAACATTAGACAACTACAAATCTTTAATTATCTTGCGTATAATATTCATAATCAATAAAATGCACATTTTGCGAATTAACAAAAATCTTTAAATCTCTTAATCGGCACAATACACATTATATATATAGGACAATGAAAATCTTTGAGAGCAATGGCATGCTTTTTGATTTTGATAAATAGAGAATTCTAAATATTTTTGCGAAAGACAGAATTAAAAACTTCAATACTATAAACAACACAACTGATTAAATCAACAAAAATGAAAAAAATCATTCTTCTTTTAGCATCAGTTATGGGCATGACTATGCTAAGCCAAGCTCAAGTGACAAAAACATTAAGCGTTGTGCCAGGAGGCCTCGAGAAGGCTCTGACATACGACGAGAGAGCTAACACCACACACCTGATTTTGTCGGGAAGCATGGACGCTCGCGACTTCGTCACAATGAGAGACAAAATGAAGAACCTTGAAGTTATCGACCTGAGCAAGGTGCGCATCGAGGCTTACGACGGCGACAAGGGCACAGAGATAAGCACAAAGAGCAATTCTGTCAAGGGCAAATACGCTGAGAACACTATTCCACAATACGCATTCTTCAAGAACGGCAATGGCTCTGGAGCTAAGAAGCTGCAGAAGGTCATCTACCCAAAGAACACTGTAGCAGTGGGTTACAAAGCATTCTGGGCTTGCTACAACCTGACAGAGGTTTCTTTCCCAGCTTCAGTCAAGGAACTCGGCGCAGAGTCATACTACAACTGCAAGTCTCTGACTTCAATCACAGTCGAGGGCAACGCCCCAATCGCAAAGATGGGCAAAGGTGTGTTCTTCGCAGTTGACCCTTCTACATGCGTTGTGAACGTACAGCCAGGCACAAAGGACGCTTTCTCAAGCGCAAAGCAGTGGAGCGACTTCACTAACATCGAGGAGGTTCAGCCTGCTGAATAATTCAGATTCTGAAACACTTTTATAAAACTCACCCCCGAAAGTTCAATCTTTCGGGGGTGTTCTTTTTTTAGCTTGTTTGGCCGCAATGCCGTATTGAAAACGGTTCTTTACTTAGCCGGCTCCCACTTGCAACGGACAGGCGACACGATCGAGCCGTCCTTTTTCAGTTCAGCAAAGGCCTTGTCAACTTCCTTGCGGTCGGCGCCTAAGGCTTTAGTCACGTCTCCAGCCGAAACAGGCTTGCCTGCCTCGCGCATTGCTTGTAACACTTTCTCTTTCATAATATTAGATATTTTTCTGGTTAATACTCTTGCTGCTTAAATAATATCTTCCAACGCTCCAGTCTCGGAATCGATGATGAAGCCACGCACCACAACGTCCTTTGGCACAAACGGATGGGTCTTTATGGTCTCGACCGTTTTTCTTACCGACTCCGGCGTGTCTTTGAACCCCTCGAGCCAATGGTCGAGGTTGATGCCACACTTGCGGATGGTGTCAAGGGTCTCGTCGGTCACGCCACGAGCTATCATCTGGTGATGAAAATGGTCGTAGCTCATGTGGCACGCTCCGCAATGCGAATGGGCGACCACCATGATTTCCTCCACGCCGAGCTCATAGATGGCGACGATAAGGCTGCGCATGGCCGAGTCGAAAGCCGAAATGACGAGTCCGCCGGCGTTCTTGATGATTTTGGCGTCGCAGTTCTTAAGTCCGAGCGCTGCCGGCAAAAGCTCTGTCAGACTCGTGTCCATGCACGAAAGCACAGCCAGTTTCTTGTCGGGATACTTGCTGGTGACGTACTTCTCATAGCCTTTCTGTTCGACGAAAGTCTTGTTGAAAGCAATTATCTGGTCTATCATAAATCTCTGTTTTAGAGTTTCATTACACGCTTCATCTCCAAGTTCTCGTAGCCTTCTGGACAATGAGTCGAGAGATAAACCGTAGGATTGTTCTTGATGAATTCGCGAACATTGTCGAGCGTCACGCGCGCAGCAGCAATGTCCTCGAAGACGATGCTCAGCTTGTTGGCTTTGAGCGCGGCGTCACAGTAGGTCACATCGCCGTGGAACATGTAGAAAAGTCCTTCGTCCTCGGCTATGATGATGCTGTTGCCGTTGGTGTGACCCTTCGCTGCGACGAACCAAATGCCGTCGGCTATTTTCTCTGCCGCCGGGAAGTTGTGATACGCGCCGTCCTTGTAAGCCACACGCACGATGTTGTCGCCCTCCAGCTTCATGGCGTCGGCATCCTCAGGCGAGATGAAGACCTTCGCGTTCGGGAAATGGTTCAACGCCCCGGTATGGTCCGGATGCTTGTGAGTGACGAGAATCTTGGTCACCTGCTCAGGCTTATAGCCAGTAGCCGCAAACGCGTCGATATACTCAGCCAGCTTCTCGCCCATCCACAGCGGCACACCGTTTTTCTTCGGCGCTCCGGCATAACCGTCCGGCATACCCGTGTCCACAAGAATAACTTCACTGCCTGTGTCAATCAGGAAATTCTGTAAACTGCTACGATAAATGATTTGTTCATCGAAGGACTCCTTGCCCTCCTCGCCGCCAAAAGCAAACGGCTGACTCATGAAACCATGGTCGAACATTCTGATTGCTTGAATTTTCATAGGCATTACAATTTAAGGTTAATAGATTAAGGTTTCTCAATGTGGTTCCATGTCGGCAAGACATTGCTGCACTAAGCGTTTGCCCAAATCGTAGGCCTTCTGCAAGTCTTGTGGGAAGCGTGTTTCGCGAATACGAGCACGAGTCGGTTCGTCCACTGCGGTTTCGTATTTACTGTAGTCGTTGAACTGGTAAGTTTCATGAGAACAAAGCATCTCTGTCTCATGTCCAAATATGCTGAGCACCTTTGCGCTTTCGCCCAGCAATATGTCGTAATGCAGCGGTTTCATCAAATCCTCGGAGCAATTCATGGTGTAGATGGTGGCACAACGCAAAGGCTTGCGAATAAGCGGTTTTGAATAGTCATTATAATTAACCGCAGGAAAAACGAGTCGCTCAATAAACGCACGTGTCATGGCGCTTGGGAACGAATCATAAACCGGCGAGCCTACAACAAGCACATCGGCATCAACAACACGCTCCAACACAGCCTGCAACTCATCTTTGAAACCACAAAGCCCATTTGCCGTGTTACCTTTACGCTTGCACAGGAAACAACTCATGCAGCCTTTATAGTTCAAACCATAAAGATGCACCATCTCTACCTCCGCACCAGCCTCGCGCGCACCTTTCATTGCGCTTTCCAGCATCTGTGCCGTATTCTTATTACGCCGAGGCGAACCGTTGATGAATATCGCTTTCATTCCCTTGTACAATTATGATTGCTAAGCAGTCACCATTACTTACACTTCTGCAACTCAGAGATGATGATGTCGATTTTTTTCTTGGTCAAATGCTGCATGACGACGATATGAGCCAGCTCGCCGCCGAAACGCTCATCGTTGCCGAGCGCCAGTGTGTAACGCTCGATTATCTCCGCCGACGGACGTTTGAAGAAGACGGTGTTGCTGTATTCATTTTGCCATGCCGGCCAACCGATTTTATCGAGCTGCTGCTTGAGGTAGCTTGCGCATTCCATCATCTGCTGCGCCTGCTTCTTCCAATTGTCGTAGCCGACCGTCTGAATAAGCCACCAGAACTTGAGCGGCTGGATGGCGTCGCGCGAACAGTTTATCATGCGCATATTGCTGTTCAGGTATGTGACGTTGAAATTATTCTGGTTGTCATAGACCTCGCGCGAGCAAAGGAACAAGCCCGACGGACTGTCGATGCCGAAGAACTTGTGTCCGCTTATGGCTATGGACTCATAACGCATCTTAACGCAGTTCACCAAATCATTGTGCTCGGTGAAAGGCAGATAGCCGCCGAACAACGCCGCATCCACATGGCGATAAACGACCAGCCCCGGATGCTTGTCCAGAACGGCGTTCAACGCGACTTGGTCATCGACCGCGCCTTTGAAGGTCGAACCCATGGCATAAACCATCAGCACCGGACGCGACACGTCAAGCGCCTTTTCCAACTCGTCCGGCAACATGCGTCCCATGGCGTCGCTCTTGATGATGCGCACGTCGAGATTCTGCAAGTCGCACAAACGCAGGTTTGAATAATGAGCCTCATCGGAAACATACACGACAGGCATCTTTCCTGTCTTGTTATACAAATACTTGGCTCCGAAATAGATGCCGTGGTTGTTGCCGTCCGTTCCGCTGTGGGTCACTATGCCCCACACATTGCTTTTGGTGTAGCCGTAAAGCGGCGCAAAGAACTCAATAACCTCACGCTCAAAATAATGAGTAGAAAGCGGGAATGGCTCGTCGGTTATCGGGTCACCGACATTATTCAGGTTCAGCTTGCTCATGCCTGACGACACAAACCACCGATAAAACCCTTCCAAAGGCGAATCTTCATTAACCGGATAACCGAACATCGACGAACATTTCTCCTTCCATATCTCGGTCCACTTGTCCAACTCCTTGAAGCCCGAGCTGCGTGCCGACAAACTCAAAGCAAAGGCAAGCAATGTTGCCAATAAAACCAAACGCTTTTTCATGACTATCAGTGTTTTGCGTTAAACAATATTACATACTCTCTTTCAAAATCTCAGTAACGTCCTCTGGCTTAAGGTCCATATAACCAGCAGGATAGCAGATTGTGCCTTGGGTAATGCCAGGTATCATTTCCACAGTCGCGCCTATCTCGCTGATTTTCAACGGAAGGCCTATCTCCACCATCCACCCCTTCAACGCCTCGAGTCCAGCCTCGGCTATCTGCTCATCGGTCATGCCTTCTCCGCTGATGCCCCACACGTTGCGCGCATAACGCACGAACTTGTCCAAGCCGTTTTTCATCGCACGTTTATAATAAGCCATTGAGACTGCCGCCAGACAGAAACCGTGAGCGGCGTGCGTCCATGCTCCAACGGAATGACCGATCATGTGCACCATCCAGTCCTGACGCTTGCCAGCATAGAGCCTGCCATCCAGCACATGATAAACAAAACGATAATATGTGGTACACGGAAAAGCAAAACGGTTCATATTTACTCCTTCACTGTAATGACTAACGACATATCGCAATTGCGCAGAATCTCAATCATGCTGTTCTTTGAAGAATGGATGATTATTTGCGAATCAGCGTTGAGCCCAATTTGCCCACCTGCACAGCATAGACTCCAGTTGGCAAGCCTGATGGAAGGTTGATGCTGCCGTTGGCGAGTTTTGCCGACGAGATGAATTGTCCGTTAGTGGCGTATATGCGGATGGCTGTGCCGTCCTCCGCTCCGTCGATATAGAGACAGTCGCCGACCAAGCGGAATGTCACGCCCTCAGGCTGGTTCTGACTAAGCTCAGGAACGCTGGTAGTGAGACCCAACACGTGGAGCAGTCCCTTGTAGGCATTAATCTTGCCGTGACCGAAGCGAATAGGATTAGCCTCGGTGAACTCGTCGGTATTTGATGTCGCGGCGATGGTCTCCTTGATTTCCTCATAGGTCAGGTCGGGGTTAGCCTCAAGCCACAGCGCGATGATTCCGGCAACGGTAGGCGTAGCCATCGATGTGCCGCTCATAGCTCCCCAGATAAAACCGTTCTCGTCCTTCACCACGACATCGTCGTTAGTCTCCGGTTCTGAATACGACAATATGTCGTTGCGGTTCACCGCTGAAATTATCAGTGTGCCAGGCGCAGAGACATACGGATAAGAATTACCAGCGACATCCGTGCCGTGACTGCTGAAAGGCGAGAAGGAGCCTACACCGTCGCCTATCTTGAGTGCCGAGGCAGACGCCGTTTCTCCTTTTATATTAGTATACGATGTCTTGGAAACCCATGAGCCCACAGAAATGATATTTCCGCCAGTACTCCAGTCTCCCATGCTTACACTATTGCTACCTGCCGTGTAATAGTCGCTTCCTTCCTCTGCGAGGTACTCGCCATCGTCGCCCCAAACGTCAACAACACTGTTCTCCGCGCTGGTTATGTGGAATGTCATATTGTAATCTTTCGGATTGCCCATAACTCGAAGGAACAACTTGGCGCGTCCGTCCTCCAGTTTACCGATACTAAAATTCATGACACCTGTCATGATATTATTCATGTGGTTCTTGATGTCTTCGTGCTGGTCAGTATTTGTCACGCCAGCATAATAATCACCAAAACCTAAGATGAAACTGCAACCGCCATCTGCACTGCTCAAAAGTTCCGAACGCCACACCTCTTTCTTGTTTTCTTTGTCGTATATGCCTATCTGGAAAGCCATTTCTCCCGGAGCGCGCGTATAGGCAAATGCGCTCAACTTACCTTGCACCATGCTATGCAGAGTGTCATTGTCGGCAAATGTGTGACCGATGTAGCATTTATAGCCACCTTCGTTGCCTACAGCCATCGCCATATTCGTATTGTCAAGCGCCATCTGATTCAACATGGACGAGATGAAGCTACTGCCGTCATGCGGACCCTCCTGACTATTCAGGCTCATGCTGATAATGCATGGTTTGCCCGCACGCTTGGCATAATCGCATATATAAAGAATGCTTTGCATCAGACTATAACTAACGCCCTCTGTAGATTCTCCTGTGATTTCAAAATCGTCTTCATCTTCACCAGAATCAGCTAATGAGCAAAGCACAAGATCGGCATCAGGAGACATGCCTCCAGCCCAATCAAATGTCGAGCCTGCCGCCGTTGAAGCGCAATGGGAACCGTGGCTTGCCACTTTTGTATCGTACTTCTTTCCCAGTATAGCCTCCGACGTGGTGAAATCCCTGCCAGCCAGCGTCGTACCATCCTGAGTCACAATGGGTGATGCACCATCCGGGAGCGGCAACTCTGGCGCATAATACGCCTTGATGCGCAAATTGCCTTCGGAATCCTTAAAAGCCGGATGTTCCAAATCAAAGCCAGCATCAATCACGCCAACAACGACTCCCTTTCCAGTAAAAGCTTGCGGCAGACCGTCGGAACCAGCATGCGCCTTCGCCGCGCCTGTCACTTCCTTTGAGATGACTGTATTCAGATTGACACTCGGGCTTTTGCTGATGTAGGTCACGCCTTCGATGGCGGCTATCTGCTCTACCAAGCCGACAGGCGTGCTGACCATGATATAACGGCCGATTACACCCTGAGGTTTGGCGCCTAAAGCCTTTATCTGTGCCGCAATAGCTTTTGCGTCAGCATCGGGAGCGCAGGACACGAACAGTTTGGCTTCCTTCTGCCCAGCTTCCTGACTATTGCGGAACTTAACAGCATTTGATTTGTTACTTGCCTCCACCAACTGGAGATACAGTCGAGTGTCAGACGGAATTTTATTCACTTGCGCCAGCGCTGTTGTCGCAAACGCAGACATCAGCAGCAATAAGATTTTGAAGCTCGTTTTCATCATATCAGCAAGTATTTAGGGGGTTACTAATTAACTGATTATTAGCCTCATCCACCGTAATGCAAGCAACACAATGGCTTCTATGTTCTCACAAAACAAGGACTCACAAACTTTCGATTGTCAATATAAGAAAGATTGTGAAAAAAGCAAAAATGTTTAAAAACACAAAAAACACCGAAAACAACTCGTACACAAGAAGATGTAAATAGATAACAACCATAGAAATGGCTGTTTAATATGAAAATAGACTCCGATAATTTAAATCATGTTTACTTTCGGTGAGCCTTGCGCCACTGGCGAGCACGCACCGCCATGTTCTTGGCCAGGCACTCGCTGTAAAGCCACGGCTCGCAGCTGTGTATGTCGCCCACGTTTATAAAGCCACGGTAAGGCTTATACTCCGAACCGCTATATCCGCTGACCACCAAGACCTTACGCTCGGGCGACAGTCGCACAGTTATCGTGTCGTGCAGCACCGCCGGCTTGTCGTCCGTGCGCCAGTTCACTGGGTTTATGGCCATGCATGTGCCGGAGATTATCGGGTTGGCGTACTTCACGTCCTTCACGGTGTTGTAGCAGATGGTGACGCCCACGTCCTTCGCGCCCTTCGCCGCACGGATGTTACGACAAACGGCTGTGTCATGAGGCGTGACCTTGTAGCCTAAGACGTATGCCGCCGCAAGCTGGCTGTAGGTCTCGTCGTCGATGTGCTTGAGCAGTTCCACGACAGCCTTGCCGCCCTGACTGAAGCCGACGATGATGAGCGGACGGCTCTTGTCGCGCGACGACAGGAAACGGTCGAACGCCTGACACACATCGCCCATCGGCAGACGGGTGCGCATGGCTATCGTGTCGTCGTTCTGAGTCAGCCACGTGTCGATGGTGGTGTGTCTGTAAAACGGAGCGAAAAACCTGTTGCCGGGCGACATGTACGCTGCGGCACGCCTTATCTCGATGCCCATGCGCTGGCGGTGGACCTTGTTCCACACATCGGCGTAATGGCATATCTCGCCGGACTCGGTGCGCCAATCCTCCTCCCACGTCGAGACGACATAGAACACGTCGGCTCCCTTGCCGTCGCGGTCGCCGTCCATGGTGTACCACATCGTCGTGTCCGCATAGTCCGGAGCCTTAGGCACATAGCCGTCAGCCGCCCACGCAAACGACGCAAACGCCGACAGAAACGCGATTATATGAATTTTTCCGAGCCTCATCATATCATAAGTTCATGTGTTATTTTTTCAGCTGGCGGACAGGGAAGTTGAAATACGTGTTAGGGAACGGCTCCTGCTTGAGCGTGAAGTGCCACCACTCTGTGCCTATCGGCTTGAAGCCGTGGCGCAGCATCGCATTGCGCAGTATCATGCGGTTGGCGAACTGTTGTGGCGTGATTTTCCGTCCGGCTGGACTGTTGTGGTTGTCGCCGGTGAACTTGCCTGTCGCCGGGTTGCCGCAGAAGTCGGGATGGCTCTCCGGTCCGAACCAGTCGAACGTGCCGCCCATGTCCACTTCCTTCTCCGTCGTCATGTCGAAAAGCGTGAGGTCAACGGTCGAGCCTCTTGTGTGTCCGCTCTTTGCCGCGATGTACTCCTGGTCGAAAAGCACGTCCTTCAAAAGGTCCGGGTAGAAATAACGCCTCATCAGCGTGTCCGGCACATTCGCCGCCCAGCGCACGAAATGGTCAACAGCCCTCTGTGGACGGTACGCATCGTAGATTTTCAGCCTGTAGCCCATCGCCTTCACGTCGTCGCTCACAGCACGCAGGCTGTCGGCCGCCTGCTTTGTCAGCAGCGCAGTCGGCTCCTGGTAGCCGTCGATTCGTGCGCCTACGAAGTTGTAGGTACTGAAGTACCTGATTTCGAGTATTGCGTCCGGCACCGCGTCCGTCAGTGTCACAAACTGGCTTGCGTCCATTGTCTCGCTGTGCTTGCCGACCTTTGCCGAACCGCTCGTCAGCGCAACGACGACAACTCCTATCGCCACCGCAGCCATTCCAATTGATTTCATTCTATTCATTTGCATTATTCATTATTCATTGCTCATTGTTCCTCGCTGCACCAAACATTCAGCAAGTTCAGGTTCAGCTGAGTTATCGGTCTGCCGTCATCACACAGATGGGCGAACAAATCACGCACGTATGACCGCTCGTCGTTCATGAACCTCAACATCGAAGGACGCAAAAGCCGCCTCGTAGCGAAGTCCGACCACGAGTAAAACTCGCCCTGCCTCTCCAGTTCACACAGACACTCGCCCGTAGCCACCCAGCAGTCGCCGTCCGCGTCATAAACCGTCTTGTTCACATAAACGCTCGTCGAACGCTTAAGCAGCTGAACATGGCTGCCGTCCGGCAATCTAACGATGTTCGACGGCATGTCGAAACCCTTCTCCACCGTGTATGGCGCCGCCTTTTTGTCCGCGCCCATCTGCACTGTGCCGTTGCTCTTAAACGTCCAAACGCCGACACTGTCCTTAACGCCCTCTTCGCTCGTTTTCCACACTGTGTATGTGCCTTCCAGCATGTCGTATATGCCACCGACCTCATACGCCCACTCCTTGCCGTCGAAACGCTCAAGCACAGCTATCGGCATCAAGCCGTCGTAGCCATTGAATGCCACAAGCACCTCCATGCGCCCCTCAAGCTTGTAGTGCGCGACGCGGCAGCCGTCATCGCCAAACGGGAAATAGCCGAGAGTGTCCATCGGCGTAATGCGCAGCGTGTCGTTTTCGTTGACCATCGCAAACTCATAGCCGCCTTCGTGCAGAGTGCCGCCCTTGAACACGTACTTGCCGCCCTGCTCCGTCATGCGGTAGAAAACATTTCCGTCGGTCCACCAGCTGCCATTAGCCAGCTTGCCGTCCAGCTCCGTCGTCAGGCTGTCTTCCGCCACGACCGTCGCCCAGTCCTTGACGACCATCAGCGCGTCCTCGTCATCATGGTGCGGCGGCTTGTACTGCCCCAGACTGATTATCACCACCACAATGAACAAAACCACAATCCCGGCGAGAATCGAGCCCACGCCGACGGCTCCAAGCAGCCAGCGACGAAAGACGAACGCCGCCACCGTGCTGACCACAACCACCAACGACGCCAAAAGTCCGACCGCCAAGCTGAGATAACCCAACCAGTCCATCTCCGCGATGACCGCCGTCACGCCACCGATGCACGACAAAAAGAAAAACGCACTGCTCAGCGCCAGAGCTATGGTCAAATGACCCTTTATTTTCTCCTTATCCATAAGTTCACGATTTTATTGCCAAAAGATAGCGATTGCAGACGAGAAGTGCAAATTTACGCATGACGTAGTGGAGCCAAAAAAGAATATTAGTCACAAAAAAGGAGCCTCTCATCAAGACTCCTTATATATTACCCCAAAATGACAACATCAGCTAACGAAGAACAACGCGGCTGATGTTCACATTTGCGTACCAGCCTTTCACTCTTCCATCATCTCCACATCCTTGACTACGAGAATCGTCTAACTCTTCTCTGCTTGTTTATTAATATGAGCGGCGATGCGCCGAGCCGAGAGCAGTGCTTGTTTAATGGTTTTGCCAAACATCATTCCATTAGACCCCATCACCAGTCGTGCAACATATTGCTGGCTGCTGAAAGTGATAAAGCGAACACCCTCCTGAGAAAAGCGGTTTTCTTTTGGGAAAATCAATATACCAACATAGGAAACATAATCAGGCAAGCTGGCAGGATTCACTATTACACGCCCCTCTGGCTTCTCGTTTTCAAAGTTCTTCAACTGTTCCCTCGCGTCTGCGGCGCCTTTTGCGTATGGTTGCGCACAGAGAATGTCGCTGTAATCAATGGTTTGCATTTCATACACCTTCTCGCCCGTCAGAGGGTCCTTTGTCTTGATCGCATGTATAATCTTGCCGTGTTTGGCATCTTCAGCTATTATGATTTCTGTGCCTTGATTAAAAAGAATCCTGTCAGCGTTTATGTTATGGTAACAGTTGAGATTTGCAAGAAGTGCCTCTGGCTTTTCTTCTTGATTCCATTTGTGTTTCTTGAAAGCCATCACAATAGAAAAGTGGGCAAGGACTATAAGTAAAATTGCAATTATTATCATGCTGAGTATAATAAGGTTAATATAAACATCTATAACATTCTCGTGGTCTCAAACTTGCCACGCCTGAATCCGTCGCCAGTCCATTCAAGCGTCAAATCATGGTAGCGCCAATCCTCATCATAACTGCCTATCCACTCCACATAATGCACATTAATATCCTTGCCTTCTTTGGGCAATTCAGGGAAAACGACTCCACGCTGCTTTCTTATCATCTTACGCACTTCCTTGAATGTCTTTTTATCGGGCGTCATAATGCGTGTTTCCGGGTCATAATCGTAAAACAGCAGAGCATGAATATTCCTCTCTCCATCTTGACCTAACAGCATCACAACGCCTACCAGCGAATGTCCGTTTGTGCGCTGCCAACTGCACACTTCGGTGTAGAAACCCAGCCAACCGAGATCACACTTCACATAGTCGTTATGCGGATTATAATCCACATAATAGCCTCGCTCACACCTCTCCATGTCCCATACCCTATCGGCCTTTGACTCACGCTTTATAAAGTCAGCCATTGCCGCATTCGGCATGTATTTCTGATATCTAGAGCAAAAAGCCATAGCAAAATCCAAGACTTTTGCCTTCCGCCCTTCATTCTCGACCAGGAGCGGGTGTCGCGTCCATTTCGCCGCCGTCTTCAAAAGATGCTTTTCAAACGGAGCTTCCGCAGCCTCATCGAATCTTTCAATGCCCCATGACGTCAACGGCAGCACCAGCATCGCCACCATAGCCACAAAACAAACAAGCGATTTTCTCATACTTTTTCTCTACTTTTGTTACTACAAACTCAAATCACATCCATGGACGAAATACTCATCACTCCAGACACTTGCATGAAGTTCCTCGTGTGGTCATACTACTACCACGGCATCGCCCCTGCGCCCGCTACGAGCTACGCCGCAACGGGATTTTTCACTGCCAAGGACGCCGAGAAATTAGACGTGATAAAGGATGCCGTGTTCAAATGCTTCGACGAGGCGTCGGTCAAAAGAGCACTGGCGCAGTTCGACATGGCTAAAGCAAGACGCGAGCCTTGTCCCTTCAGCGAGCCGGAGCTCAACGCCCTCTTCGCCACACCTCAAAAAGCCTAAATCTCCGAGACCACGCTCTTGCGCTGCGAGTGCCTGTCGGAAGGCACGGCGTCGGCAGCCGGATAGCCTATCGGGAAGATGGCTATGAGGTTGTAGTCATTCATCTCCGGATATGCGTCCTTCAGCACTTGAGGGTCGAACTTGCCCACCCATGTGCTGCGCAGTCCGCAGTCGTGTATGGCAAGCATCAGCTGTGTAGCCACAATCGAGGCATCCACCACGGCGAAGTTCTCGCTGTCGGCAGGACGCACCCATGCGCCGTCGGCCTTCGCGCCCACCACCATGAACACGCC
>JAGCQO010000280.1 GCA_017965125.1 Paludibacteraceae bacterium | reverse complement strand
TGGGAACCGCTCAACTGCGTTATGACGAGTTCCATCCGAAGAAACTGATCTATGTCGTTGGTAATGAACAGAATTACCATTTCGACGTGCTGAAACGTGTTTTGGTGAGATTAGGCTTCGAATGGGGTAACGACATCGAGCATCTTTCCTATGGTATGGTTGAGCTGCCAAGCGGTAAGATGAAGTCGCGCGAAGGAACGGTTGTCGACGCCGATGACCTCATGGACGAGATGGTCGCGACGGCGAAGAATGTGTCGGAAGAACTCGGAAAAGCTCACGGATTGAGCGACGAAGAGGCCAACAAACTGTATCATGTGATAGGACTCGGCGCTCTGAAGTACTTCATCCTGAAAGTAGACCCGAAGAAGACGATGCTGTTCGACCCGAAAGAATCGATAGACTTCAACGGCAACACGGGATCATTCATACAGTACACTCACGCCCGTATTTGCTCGGTGCTGAGAAAGGCTGCAGAAGCTGGAATCAACACAGGAGATAAGATCGGCGTCGAGAACATACTGCCTGAAGAGAAATCGTTGCTTACCAATATTCATACTTGGCCGGGAGTGCTTGAACAAGCTGCGATAAACCGCAGTCCGGCTATGATTGCCAACTACATCTACGACCTCTGCAAAGGATTCAACCAATTCTACCAGGAATGCAGTATCCTGAAAGAACAAGACGAGAAACGCAGAGTGTTCCGTCTGCAGTTGGCAGCGATGACAGCCCGCTTGCTGCGTAACGCAGGCGACCTGCTTGGTATGCAGATGCCAGAGAGAATGTAAAGAATAGTAAGATGAACGTTTTTTATCTACCGGACGCAACAGAAGGAATGGTCTCCTTCCCTGAGGAGGAATCGAAACACTGTGTCAAAGTTCTGAGGATGCAGGCAGGAGACCGTTTCTGCGTCACCGACGGCAAGGGATCGCTCTTCGACGGCGAGCTGGTGGAGGCGCACCCGAAACGTGCGGTCGCCTGCCTTACCAACCAGCGAGCCGGCTATGACAACAAAACGTTCAAGCTCGAGATAGCGATAGCACCGACAAAACTCAACGAGCGAACCGATTGGTTCCTCGAAAAGGCACCAGAGATAGGCATCGACAAGGTGCAGATGTTTGCCTCGGACCACTCCGAACGCCGCGTGGCAAATGTCGAGCGGTTCAGAAAGGTTATGATCGCGGCGATGAAACAGTCTATCAAATCTAAACTTCCTGATATTGAGGATGTTATGGATTACAACAAGCTCGTTAAACAGCCTTTTGACGGACAGAAATTCATCGCCTGGATTGATGACGACGTCACCGAACTGCTGTGCGACAAATACGTGAAAGGTCAGAATGCGCTGGTGCTTATCGGTCCTGAAGGCGACTTCAGTCAGGAAGAGGTGCAGCTGGCAAAAGACAACGGCTTCATCCCGGTGAGCCTCGGCGACGCACGCCTCAGAACGGAGACGGCGGCAGTGGTGGCTTGCCATACCATAAACTTGATAAACCAGATGACGAGATGTAACGTTTGCTGATAGCTTTGTTCATGCTGATTTCACTGGGACTTTCGGCCCAGCAGCCTCAGATAGCGCTTCTGAAATACAGAGGCGGCGGCGACTGGTATGCCAACCCTACATCATTACCCAATCTGGTGAAGTTCTGCAACCAGGAGCTGCACACTGACCTCAATCCCGAC
>JAGCQO010000279.1 GCA_017965125.1 Paludibacteraceae bacterium | reverse complement strand
TCCTTAACGAAGAAATAAGTCTCAACAGAATCCTTGCTACCGCTGTTGTTAATGAAACATGCGTCCATGCCTGTCGAAGGCGTCTTGTAAACCACCATCTTAGCATGATAGAAGTTTGGAGCGAGGTTTGCCACATACTTGAAAGGAGCAGTTGTCAAAGTCTCGGTATAAACATTGGCTCCTATTATATATGTATATGTGTCGCCAGCGCCTTTCACTGGAGTAGCCTCATCTATCACCCACTTCACCTCGCTAACTTCGATGTTGTCAGGCAGATTTGGAATAAACTCTGTCTGAGCATCAATACACATCGCTATAGTGATACTGTCGGCCTTCAGACCGTTCAGCTCAAAGTTTGTCTTGTTGGTGATAGCCGCAGAACCTACAGAATATCCGTAACCAACGTCCTTACCTTTCGAGCCATAAACATAAGCATTGAAACCTGCTGGATTTTTAATAGTGTAAGCCGACGATGTATTATTTCCAAGAGAATATACACGAGAAGAGTATTGAGGGTTAGATGCTATCGGAGTCCAACCGTCAGATATTGTAGTTGGAGCACCAGTACCAGCCTGTATGGTTGTGCTTGCACACTTGTCTGTTGGAACAGTGATAAGCAGACTATGCTCAGAAATACCGCTGTTAGAGATAGCATTGAAAGTCATTTCCTGAACAGCCTGCTCTATAGGGGCAATAGTAATCATTGCTGGCGCGCCATTCGCATCATCGCCAGTATTCTGACCTGTAGTAAAGAAAGCGACTCCTACTGGTTTAGAAGCCTCTATATAACAACCGGTATTGCCTGCATCCTTATACTCATAGAAACCATACTGGTTAAGAGTGGCCTTGAGTTCTCCATTGACACGCACCTCGGTACAAGGCTGAGAAGCGACAACACGCGTAACTGCACTTCCGTATGAGTCAGGAGAGCCGACTATATATCTGCGTCCCCAAAGGTGAACTGGGAAAAGCTGGTCATACTCGTAGTCGCCATTATTCCATGCTGTGTTTTCACCACTGCCGTGCTGCGAACCAGAGAATACGGCAATCTTCTTACACATATTGCCATCTTTATCGCCATCATTCTTCAGCACGATTCTTGTTCCAGTCAAGTCGTTGTCGCCACGTGCGCCATCTGCAGAGAACTTGCCTATCGACGAATTAGCCGCTAATAAATATGTCTCGCCACGGCGAAGATGAACGTCAATCTTTGCAGGAACCGACGATGCTGAAAAACCTTCAAGGATACATGTAGGATATATTTCAATATCACATTCATCTGTAGCCACAATAAGCGCCTCTGAAGGGAAATTGTCGTTTCCTGTCTTGCCTGTATTACCAGAACGACTTATAACGTAATAGTCGTTTCCAAGAGCCTCTATAGGATAAATACAAGCTGCATCCGCTGTCTTGCTACCACTTAGACTGGCATACATAGAAACTTTTATATCGTTGCCTGCACCATCGGTAGCATGAGCATAATATCCCTGCTGTTGAGGTGTTCCTGATTTTGTCGTATAACAATCCTTATGTGTTCCTGTAGGAACGACATCAGACTCAGGAGTCGCCTTACCTGTTGCCGCCAAAGGTATAGATGTCACGGCATTCTTACTAAGAGTATAGGTTGCAGTAGTACCTGTCTGAGGATTGGTCAGTTCAAGTTGCCCATCCGTCTCAGAAGACACGAAGAGTGTCATTGTTTTCTCACGGTCACGACGCGCGCGCATAAACGAGAAATAGAACTCGCTGCCCTGCGTACTTTCTCCGCTTTGTATTGCGAGCACCTCTGGCATCACCATCACTGCTGCTACTATTACCGCGAATATCTTTTTCATATAGTCAGTTCTTTTCGAAAGTCATTAATTATTACGTCTCACCCTATACCTTATTATTTACAGTTGCAGTCCTTGTCGGTCACAACACTTCCGCCCACTGCGCTCACCGAAATATATGGTATCATAATGTCATTTGTGCCTGTGTTGGTTATCACGATAGGAGTAACGACACTGCTGTTGACAGTGACCTGCTCCTCCACTCCGTCGTTGTCGTATGCTATCGTTATAGCTCCGTCCTTCGACACCGAACCTGCTGTTATGTTGTAATTGCACTGTCCGTATGAGAATATCACAACGTCCACGATGCCCACCGACTCAGCTGTCAGCGTCAATGTCTGACCAGCCGCGAGCACATACGCTCCGTTTCTGCTGGTAGTCGCGCCACGAGTATCGGCATTGGCGTCATACACACCTGTCGATGCTATAAATGCGCGCTGCTCGAAACTTACGCCGTCCATGTCCGAACAGTAAGGAAGATCTGCTGTATGCAGAGTTCCATCTGCTGTCTTGAAGTCAAGATTATATACAAGTTCGTTTCCTGCATAGTCGGTCAACGAGCCGCTCTCTATCACCATCACATAATCAGTCAATCCCTCAAGTCCGCTGAAAATAGCGTTGCCGACGAGTCCTCCGTCGCTGATTGTCAGCACGCCGGACCAAACCACGCTGTTGTCCGACTTCTTCTTTATTGAGATCTTGCCTGCTGTGGCAGAACCGTCCTTCAGCTTCACTCTCTCGCTGAAAGTCAAGTGTATAGGACCAGCCAACGACGACGCCGTCAGATCCGATGGCTTTTCAACAGACACAACCGTCGGTGCAACGTCATCAACATTGACAATAATATTGTAGTCTCTGTATTTTCCGTCCTCTTCTGCATTAATTCTGAAAGTCTTTTGCAGTGCGTAAGGACTTGAGAAAGACATCGGAATAGGAATCGTCGGTGCGACCTCACTCAGCGGAGATGATGTATAAACCGGAGTGAACGGATTTGAACTCGCCAAGTCGCTCGACGTAATATACAAATTAACATAGTCGTTGTCGATTATTCCCTCGGCGCTGCGTCCGCCAGTCAAAGGCAGCGAGAACGACAACAAGTCGCATGCTGCGCTTGGGGTCTCATATACTACGTTTATTGTATATGTAGTTGAATTGCCGTCTTCCGAAGTTATAACAACTGACTGAGGCTGTGAGTAATCTATGTTCATAGCCACACCGTCGGCAACCGAAGTTCCGCTACCCAACTTTGCTGCTGCAAGGTCGTCGGAGAAATCCATAGTCGTAGAAATAGAGTTCTTGGCTGTTGCGTTTTTCCTTCCGTCACCATAAGAGTATGGAAGTGTCACAGTCACCGTGTTGCCGCTTATGGTCGCAAATCTTGTATCGCCGTCTATCACATACGCAAACTTGTCAAGCGTTCTGGTAGTGCTGGCAGGAAGTCTGTTTATCAGCACATTGTATGATTTTGTATTACCCTCGCCATCCTCCAAATTATACACAACCGGAACAGTCTCACTAAAATTTACTGCGGTTGTTGCATTATTTGCACCAGTGAAAGACGCACCAGGACTCAGCGTAATCTCGTCTGGCACCGTTGCGCCTGTAATATCAGTTGCATAAAGAACGTCAACTATTATGTTGTCACCAGAAATCCTACCTTCCTGACCAAACGCCTTAAATGTCATAATTTCCGGTCCTTTGTTCAGCCACACATAGAATTTGAAAAGGCTATATGTCTGACCTGAACCTGTATTAGTTTTGCAATCGCCACAAGCCAATGAGTATGTTCCGTCGCCATTGTCTGTCGTCTTCACTCTTCTGTACATTCTTATTGACTTCACATCATCACCTAAATCAAGATCAACCTCCGAACATGCTTGATTATAACCTTTTATAGTAAATTCTATACGCTTCGCCTTTGTTGCATCGAACGGAGATGACGTTGAAGTCCACACATATTCTGTATAAACAGAAGTTGTACTTGAATTCAGGACAGGATTCATACGCAAATGCGCCATTGTTGAATTGCTTGCGCTTGGCACAGAAACCTCAATCCAATGTTCATCAGATGACGAAAAACTCAAAGCTTTCATCTTTCCCAAAGAATTATTGCCACAAGAGTTTCTGTCAGATGACGCGGAAGCGCCAGTTGCAGCAAATGAGACTTCTGCTGCCGTACCTGGATTATAGGTTTTATTCCAATCTGCATCTGCAGAGGGTGCGTCTATCTTAACATCCGCCTCTGAGTCTATATACTGAGCATTCACACAGACCGTTGCAAACACAGCAGTCAGTAAAATCGCTGCCCTTTTCATTATATTCTTTTCCATAAATTCTTTGTTTGGTGACAAAAGCGCACATAAACTTTTGCGCCTTCTTACTCATTAAAAGGCAAATATATGATTTCTTCCAACAGATTAGACACAAAACGCCTTTTTTTTCACATATAAGACGCATTGGGGCGACAAATCACAACCAAAACATGAAAAAGAAGCAGCTGAGGCCATTAAAATAGAGTTTAGCCAATTCGTCAAAATTGAATATTTTCTATCGCAACGACACAAATCACTGCTAACCAAGCGAAAAAGTCTTATCAAAAATATCAAAAAACCATTTAAACTCTGGACATAGTTCTTTGTTTTGTCACTGTATTCCAAACTGTGTGTACCTTTTATTGAACAGCATAAACATAGAGTAGCAACCAACATCATAAGCATGCGGAAGCTCAGAATAATCCCGGTTGAAAAAATGATTCGTTGCAGGAATGTCTAAAAACACGCTACAACAATCATCGAACTTTTGATTACCAGAACAATACTTCAATTCTTTCGTTCCATAGTCATATAAAAAGAACATACATATAGCGGAAGAACTCAATGGTGAATGAAACGAAGCACACAAGTACAAATGATATATGGATTTTTCTGCAATATCAGCAAAAGGATTTCCTGTATAACTCTCATACACAGATTGTAAGTATTCCTTCCAAAGCTTTTTCTTTCTCAGATTATCTTCTTTATGGTGTTTCATAAACCATTCGTATTTGTTCATACCCACTCACCCAACCAAACAATCCTTAACAAGGACACATAAAATAACTTGCAAAATCAAAGCAATGGGCACTAAAATGTTAAACCTGAGTTTTTTCGTCTTATGATGAAAAAGGCGCATCCCGACAAGCGCTCCGACACTTCCGCCGAAGAAAGCAAATGTTAACAAAACACTTTCTGGCACGCGCCACGAATTATTTCTGGCACAACATTTGTCATAGCCATACAAAACGAAAGCTACAACATTCACAACTATCAAATAAACAGTAAATACACTCATTTATTAAAGAGACTTTTACAACACGAATTTAATCATTAACCTAATAAACTTTACGACTATGAACAAGAAAATCACAATTGCGATCATTACAGCAATATTCACTTTAGGAGCGAACGCACAACCACAATGTGACAAACACGGGCCAAAGGACGGATGCAAAGGCAAACACGAACCTATGACCGCCGAGCAAATAGCAGAAAAGCAGACTCAGAGGATGACCAAGGACCTGAACCTGACCGACGAGCAACAGACACAGATAATGAAACTGAATCTGAAGAACGCGCAGAAGCATAAAGCCAAGATGGCTAAGGCTGAGAAGAAAATGGCCAAGGCAAAAGAGAAGAGAAACAAAGAAATGGCCAAGAACGACGAACAGCTGAAGAAAATCCTGACCGCTGAGCAATACGCCAAGTTCCAGCAGAAGAAAGAGGACATGCGCAAGGAACACATGAAGTTTAAAATGGAGCGCAAAAAACATGGCAAATGCGAATGCAACTGCGAGAACTGCAAATGCAAACACGAGCGCAAGCACATGCACCACGGCAAACACATGGGCAAGCATCACAGACACGGAGACAAGCCGATGCCACACCCTCACCACCACGGCAAGCACAAGCTTCCTGCTCCAGACGAGAAATAAACATCTAACAACCCAAAACGACAAAGCCGATGAAATGATTTTCACCGGCTTTGCTATTTCTAGGAATGAAAAGCATTGTCACTCGATTTTCAACTGCCTGCTGAATATCTCGTCAAGCGAGACCTGGAAAGTCTCCGTCGTAAGCACTCCGGGTATCTCCGCGATCTTATCGAGTATTATATGCAGCAGATCCTTGTTGTCCTTCGCATAGACTTTGATGAACATGGCGTACTTGCCTGTGGAATAGTGACATTCAACTATTTCCGGTATCTGCTTCATGCTCTCTATCACGTTCGGCACATAGCTCAAATCCTTGAGCACGACGCCGAGGAAAGCGCATGTCTGATAACCTATTTTATAGGTGTCAATCACAAACTCAGAGCCTTTTATCACTCCGAGGTTCATAAGTTTCTGAATCCTCTGATGTATGGCAGCGCCACTTACATTACACTCTCTCGCCACCTCAAGGAACGGCATTCTGGCGTTCTCGGCCACAAGAGACAGGATTTTCTTGTCAAGTCCGTCTAAATCGTAATGTTCGCCCATAAGCTATTGTTTTTAGAACCCTCTTACAAAGATAAAAAACTGACTTGGGAAAAGCAACTTAAAAATCATCGCCAAAAACTTCACTCACCCAAGTATCTGGCAGCCAGCCACCCCATAACCTCGACAGAAGTCACAAAAGCATTTTCGTCTATCTTGAACGTCGGTGTGTGCTGTCCGCCACAGTCGGGATTTTCCTCTCCCCTCACGCCGAATCTGAAGAAGCAGCATGGGTACTCCAGCGTGTAAAAAGCGAAATCCTCGCTGGTCATCTTCTTCGGCATATCGCCCACATGCTCCTCGCCCACTATCTCTTTCGCGAACTCTCTCATCTGAGCCGTCACCTTCTCATCGTTTTTCACAGCTGGATAGCCTTCGAGCTTCCTCATCTCGCATTTGCAGCCGTAAGCCTCCGCAGTCTCCTCGGCTATTTTTCTCACAGCCGCCTTCGCCTCGCCTCGCCACTTTTCGTCCATTGTCCTGATTGTGCCTGCGAGATAGACTTTGTCGGGGATTATGTTCATCGCTCCGTCGGCTATGAACCGGCCGATGGTAACGACTGTCGGCGAAAACGGATTGGCCAGCCTCGACGAGACCTGCTGCAGCGACACAACTATCTGCGAGGCACACAAAACAGTGTCGTTAAGCAGATGCGGCATCGCGCCATGACCGCCTTTGCCCGAGATGGTCAGATGAATCTCGTCGGCTGACGACATCACCACGCCCGGCGCAAAAACCACGTCGCCCACCTTGTGGTCGGCCGACGAATGTTGCCCCAGCACGACCTGCGGCACATAGTCGCGGAAAACGCCGTCCTTGAGCATAAGGCTCGCGCCACCTGGGTCTTTCTCTTCTCCCGGTTGGAACACGAATAACAACGTGCCGCTAAGTTTGTCGGTATATTGCTTCAGCACTTTGATTATGCCGAGCAGCGTGGCCATGTGCGAGTCGTGTCCGCATGCGTGCATAACGCCTTCCCTTTTCGACGAAAAAGGCAGCCCCGTGTCTTCTTCTATCGGCAGCGCGTCCATATCGGCCCTCAAGGCTATGCATCTCGATTCGGGATTCTTGCATTTCAAAACAGCCAGCACACCGAAGCCTCCGATGTTGTCTCTGTGCTCAACGCCCATCCCGTCCAGCTCACGTTTTATCACCTCGGCCGTGTCTTTCTCCTCGAAAGACAATTCGGGACACTGGTGCAGCTCGCGATAGATTTTCCTCACATAGTCCTGCACCTCAATTACTTTACTTTTAAACAAATCCTTGTCCAACATCATCTGGCAATGTTTTTGCATATACACGTTTACCTTCACACAAAGGTAAGGTTTATATATAAATTATGTACACGGCGCAATGTCTTTAAGAAACTGTTTGAGTTCATTTCGGTTTTATTAGATAGACGTCTTTAAGAAGATTCACTTGTGCTCCAGCATGGAACAGCGGTATATTTTCATAAAAGATGCCATAAACAGACCCAAAGAAACCGAAAAGCGTTTTTGCAACCATAAATAACAAAATCAAAACAGCTTCTAAACTTTTTTGTTCATTGCATCAAATTAAATATTTACATTTGCGATTGTTTTACACAAATCTAATACAACAAGATATGAAAAAGCTATTATCTCTTTCAATTCTGGCGGCATTAGCCACTATGGTTTTTGCCGGACCACAAGCCAAGTTCGCCAAGGAATCGCATGATTTCGGCAAGATAAACGAAGGCGACGGCAAGGTGACATATATTTTTGATGTAAAAAACACTGGCGACGCGCCGTTAATCATAACACAAGTGGAGACTTCTTGCGGATGCACTGCGCGCGAATACACCAAAGAGCCTATCGCTCCAGGCGAGAACGGCGAAGTGAAAGTTACTTACAACCCTTCTGGACGTCCAGGTCCATTCAAAAAGACCATAACCGTGAACAGCAACGCAAGCAAAAAGGTGGTGCTGAGCATCAAGGGCGAAGTAATTCCTAAACCAAAGAAAAACGATAACAAATAACCAATAAAACTATGACGAACAAAATCAAACTTACTGCCTTAGCAGCACTCTGTTGTTTGTCACTTTCTGCGCAGAACCCACAAAGCGACAAGAAACCTGAGATAACATTCGACGAGAACGTTTTCGACTTCGGAGTTGTAAAGGAAGAGTCAAACTCCGTATCACACGTATTCACATTCACAAACACAGGTAACGAGCCACTCGTGCTCAACTCTGTCAAGGCATCGTGCGGATGTACCACTCCGCAATGGTCACGTGAGCCTGTCGCTCCTGGAGGCAAGGGAACAATCTTGGTGAAATACTCAACAGCAGGACGTCCTGGCGCATTCACAAAGACCGTCACAGTCAACAGTAACGCTGTGCGCAAAGTCATAACTATAAAAGGTACTGTGACTCCTAAAGGACAAAAGATTGAGAATGTCTATCCGATAGAGAAAGGCGACGTAAGACTGAAGAACGAGTTGGTAAACTTCGGCGACGTGATAAAGAACGGCAACAAGTCTGCGACTCTCGCCATAGCGAACAAACTCAACGAGCCTATCACACTGACATTCAACAACCTGCCTAAGTACATCAACGCAGAAGCAAAAGAACTGAAAGCCAACGAGTGGACCAACATCGCAATAACATTCGACGCAGCAAAAATCGACGACTGGGGCGATGTAAACACAGAAATAACTTTCACAACCAACAAGAACAGCCAGAAGCAGACTGTCAAGACCAAGGCGAACATCATCGAGAAGTTCACTGAGGAGCAGAAAGCCAACGCTCCTATAATAGTTGCCGAAAACGCAGCTAACCTCGGAGACGTAGCCGCAGGAAAGAAGGTCAAGAAATACGTCGAGATAAAGAACGACGGAAAGTCTGCGCTTCTGATACGCAAGGCCGTAGTGACAACAGGAAACGGAATCGAAGTGAAAGCGCCTAAGAAAATCGACGCCGGCAAGACTGGCAAGTTGCTCATTACAGCCACAAACAACGTCGGCAAAGTGACCAACATCTCAGGCAACGTCAAACTCATAACAAACGACCCTGTTCACTCAATCAAGAACATTCAGATAAACTACAACGCAAAATAGTGTTATAAGAAATGAGACTTTCAGACGCGGGGTGATTTTCTCCGCGTCTGTTGTTTATTCACGACCATGATAATAGACACTCACACCCACATTTTCGAAAACGAATTCGACGAAGACAGAAGCGCCGTGATACAACGCGCCAAAGACGCAGGCGTAGGCAAGATGGTGCTGCCAAACATAAACGCACAGTCCATCACGCGCCTAAAAGAACTTGCCGACTCGGACACTAACCTTTTCGTCCCAGCCATGGGGCTTCACCCGACAGAAGTCAACTCCGACTACAAAACGGAGTTAGAGACAATAAAGTCCGAACTGTTCAGCGGCAAATATGCGGCTGTCGGCGAGATAGGCATGGACCTATACTGGGACAAGGAGTTTGAAAAAGAGCAAGTCGAAGCGTTTGAGACGCAATTAGACTGGGCCGCAGAATTATCGCTCCCTGCACTGATACACAGTCGCAGCTCCTTTAAAGAAACTGTGAACGCAGTAAAAAACAGCCGTTGCAAAAAGGGAATTTTCCATTGCTTCGGCGGCACCTTGGAGGAGGCCGAGGAATTACTCTCGCTTGGCGATTTCCTGTTAGGAATTGGCGGTGTCGTGACCTTCAAAAAATCCACACTTCCCGACGTATTGAGCAACATAGACATCAAACACATTGTGCTTGAGACAGATGCGCCATACTTAGCTCCGACACCGCACCGCGGCAAGAGGAACGAACCGTCATACATCACAGAAGTCGCCGCAGCACTATCAAAAATATTCAATTTGAGCATTGACGAAGTGGCCCGAATAACTACAGAAAACGCTGCGAACTTATTCAAAATCAAACTCTAAAGACATCCAACGGCAACAATGGAAAAATTGTCGTTTGCTATTTTTTTGAAAAAAGATGGCATTAAAAGCATCAAAAGGCATTCGTTATTATCTTTTTTTCGTAATTTAGTCGCGCATTTTGCATTATAATGCGAGCAAATCGAGGAGATGGGCTCAAGTGTTTTGAAGGCACGTCTAAAAAGCGTGATTCCCGTAAAGAACACAGTAGCAAAGAATCGCTCTCCCTCCGCGTGAAACTCCGTGTGCAAAAGACAAAAGACAGTAAAACAGAAATAATTATTTATTAATCTAAACACTAAAAAGTAAAATGAAAAAAGTAATCGCAATCATTACCGTATTGGGTCTTTTCACCCTTGGTATGTCAAATGTTGCAGCTCAAGACGCAGCAGCTCCAGCAGCTGAAGCCACTCAAGTAGATTCTGCCGCAGCAGCACCAGCTGAAGAGTCTGTTGTAGAAGCAGCTGATGTTGAAGAAGAAGGCGGAATCCACAAGGTTCTGAAGCAGAAGTTCATCGAAGGTGGTGCAGGCTTCATGGCATCTGTTGCATTCTGTTTGATTTTCGGTCTTGCACTTGCAATCGAGAGAATCATATACCTGAGCCTTGCTTCAGCAGACACAAAGAAGCTTCTTGCTGACGTAGAGAAGGCAATCAACGAAGGTGGCGTTGAGAAGGCGCTTGAGGTATGCCGCAACACTCGCGGACCTGTTGCTTCTATCTTCTACCAGGGTCTTTCACGTTACGACGAGGGTATCGACGTTGTCGAGAAGACAATCACTTCTTATGGTAGCGTACAAGCAGGACTTTTGGAGAAGAACCTTTCTTGGATCGGTTTGTTCATCGGTTTGGCTCCTATGTTGGGATTCATGGGAACAGTTATCGGTATGATCCAAGCATTCGACAAGATCCAGCAGGTAGGTGATATCTCTGCTACTGTAGTTGCAGGTGGTATCAAGGTCGCTCTGTTGACAACTGTAACAGGTTTGATCGTTGCCGTTATTCTTCAAATATTCTACAACTTCATTCTTTCTAAGATCGAAGGTCTTACAAACGACATGGAGGACTCTTCTATTTCATTGCTTGACATCGTTGTTAAATACAACAAGGAGCACAAGGCTTAATTAGAAGCACTTGAATTTTAAGCAATTAAATAGAACATTAAACAAAATATTATGCAGAAAATATCAAAATACGCACTTTGGGGATTGATGGCATTGTCATTCGTCTTGTTGCTCTGCTTCTATCTTATGACAGGAGACGAGACAATAGACGTAGCAGGCGACGCTCTCCCTGTGCCAACACTGACAAACCCACTGCTTTACTGGGTTTACATCCTTATCGGTTGTGTAGCTCTGAGCACAGTAGCTTCTGTAGCTTTGCAATATGTAATAAAGTTCAAGACTGACCGCAAGTCTGCGATCAAGTCTCTCTTGACTGCATGTGCGCTTGTTGTTCTGATGGTAGTTACATTCTTCATCGGCAGCAGCGAGAAGATGGACATCATCGGATACGAAGGCACTGACAACCAGGGATTCTGGGCACAGTTCACAGACATGTGTCTGTACTCAATATATGCATTGGTCGTAATCGCTGTATTGGCAATCATCGGCTCATATATTTATAAGATAATCAAAAAGTAATTCATTGTAAGTGCAGGTTTTCCTGCACTTACAAATAAATAAAAAGAGGATTTTAAAATGGCAAAAAGGAAAACACCAGGCATTAACGCGAGTTCAATGGCCGACATTTCGTTCCTGTTGCTTATATTTTTTCTTGTAACAACCTCTATGAACGTCAATAGCGGATTGTCAAGAAAACTTCCGCCACCACTTCCGCCAGGAGCTGAGCAGCCAGATGTTGAGGTCAACAAGCGTAACGTGTTTGTTGTCCTTATCAACAGCAACAACCAGATCATGGCTCAAGGACAGATGGTGAACATAAGAGATCTCAAGGAAAAGGCGAAACTGTTCATTCAGAACCCAGCTAATGACCCTACCCTTCCTGCGTTGACACCAGTGAACATTCCTTTGATAGGAAACATCAACGTAACAAAGGAGCACGTCATCTCGCTGCAGAATGACCGCGGAACCGACTACCAGGCATACCTTGAGGTTCAGAATGAGCTTGTTGCCGCATACAACGAATTGCGCGAATCACTCGCTATAGAGAAGTTCGGCACCCACTACGCAGCATGCTCAGAAGAGCAACAGGACGCTATCAACAAAGTTTATCCTCAGAAGATTTCTGAAGCAGAACCTAAAAACTACGGAGGACAGAAATAATGGCAAGATTTAGAAAAAACGGAAGTCGAGATCTTCCAGAGATAAGCACAGCATCACTGCCTGACATTATCTTCATGCTTCTGTTCTTCTTCATGGCTACAACATCCATGAAAGAGGTTACATACATGGTCAGCATCAAAGTTCCTGAGGCAACAGAGCTTACTAAGCTGGAGAAGAAGACTCTAGTTAAGTATGTATATGTCGGAAAACCACTTCAGCACCTTGTTGGTCAGTTCGGAAACGAGACACGTCTTCAGTTAGACGACTCATTCGCCGACATAAGCCAGCTCGAGGAGTACATTTCGCAGGAAAGAAGCTCAATGAAGGAGTCTGACCAAAGCCAGATGATAGTGTCAATCAAGGCCGACAGGGAGACAAAGATGGGTATCATAACCGACATCAAGCAGTCCCTGAGACGTGCATACGCACTTAAGATAAACTACTCTGCTAGTGAGCGCACAAAAGCATCTTACTAATCAGAACATAAAGCATAAAAAAGGATGGCAAAACGCCATCCTTTTTTATATGTCAAGCACAAAATAAAAAAGAACAGATTTTCATCTGTTCTTTTTTATGCTTTGAAAAAAAATCAGTCCTAATTTCTTTTAGTCAAAATGACATAAAGGGCTACGCCCAAGACCAATAACGCGCCACCGCAAACAAGCACTGAGTTTTCCTGTGGCAACACTGTAAAATGATAAAGAGATAAGACAATAACTCCGATTATCACAACTATTGGCCCCAAAGCCTTAATTAATTGATTATTCATTACTACGAGTATTTTTATTCTGTTGATTTTATGTTACAAATGTAAAGAAAAAGAGATAAAATACCATCGTATGAAGAAAAAAATAGACTTAGGTAACAAATGACAGAACATCCGCTCAACATATTCAAGCACTGTCCGAAATGCGGAAGTGACAAATTCGTAGAAAATGACAGCAGGTCGAAAAAATGCTTAGACTGCTCTTTCGTCTATTATCAGAACGCCGCCGCAGCCGTCGCTGGCATCATAAGAAACGAGAGGAATGAAATTCTCGTGACAACAAGAGGCATAGAGCCCAAGAAAGGGAAATTGGATCTTCCTGGAGGTTTTGTCGAGTTCGCCGAAACAGCAGAAGAAGCATTAAGGAGAGAAATAAAAGAAGAGCTTAACATCGAAGTCAAGAACATAAAATTTGAGTTCTCGATGCCCAATATTTACAGGTTCAGCGACATGAATGTCAGGACATTAGACTTGATTTTCAGTTGCGAAGCCTGTGAGGCGACAAGAATAAATCCACAAGACGATGTTAAAGACGCAAAGTATATGAACGTTAACGACTTAAATGAAGAAGACTTTGGACTTGATTCTATAAAAAATGCCATTAGAATTATCAAAAATGGTGCAGAAATGCAGAAATAAAGAGTTATTTTTGCATTTTAATGCACTAATAGAAGCATTACGCATGCTTGTAATATAAGGAAATGAAATATTTTGCAACTCTACTGACATTTGCGATTGGTGTTTATGCCATAGCACAAGAAACCTACACATACGCGAATCCTGACCGTGATTTCTACGACGGACGCGAGCTTTACATACAACAGAAATACCCTATCTCGGAGCAATACATAGAGAAGTTCCTCGCAAAGAGAGAAAAATACGCAGACGTTGATCTCGTGCAGGAGGCTCACTATTACCAAGCATGCAACGCTTACAAAATGAAAAAGGAGCATGCGGCAACGCTTCTGAGCAACTACATAAAGGAGTATCCTTACACTCCATACCTTGACCAGTGCCACTTCATGATGGGAAATATCGCTTTTGAAAACAAGCAATACAACCTGGCAATGGACGAGTATGACAAAGTGAAGATAAGAAGGTTGCAGAAAGACGAGAAAGACCTGCTGAGATTCAACCAAGGCTACTGCTACATGCAAAAAGACGAATACAAGCAAGCCAAAGGAGAATTCCACAACCTGAAAAACGGAACATCAAAGTACAAGAACTCAGCTTGTTACTTCTATTCATATTGCGACTACGCATTAGGCAACTACAACGAGGCTTTGAGCGGATTCCTCGCAATAGAAGACCAAGAGGAGTACAAAGACTTTGTGCCTTACTACATAGCACAGATATACTACAAGAACAAAGATTACGACAAGCTGATGCCTTACTGCGAGAAGATACTCGCAAGAAAGTCAAATAATGCCAACGACGCCGAGATATACAGGATTCTGGGTGAATGTGCTTACCAGAAAGAGGATTACAAGAAGACAATCTCGGCGATGACCGAGTACGAGAAGAGAAGCAAAAAGGTGGTCAGAAACGACATGTATATCCTGGGAATGTCGTATTACAAAACCGAGGACTATAACAATGCAATAAAGAAGCTGAAGAAAGTCACTACAGAAAAAGACACTTTGAGCCAAAACGCATATCTGCACCTTGGAAACTGCTATTCAAGAATAGACCAGAAGAACAACGCAAGAATGGCGTACCAGACGGCGTCGAACATGGACTTCGACCTGAAGGTGAAGGAAGAGGCGGCATACAACTACGCACTGTCAACATACGAGACTACGACTCCATTCGGCGAGTCAATAAAGGCGTTTGAAGGATTCCTGGCGACGTTCAAGAACTCAAAATACAGAGATGACATATACGAGAGAATGGTGTATGTCTATATGTCGAGCAACAACTACGCTGCGGCTAACGAGTCGCTCAGCAAACTTTCGGTTCTGTCGCCTGAGATGACGAACACCAAAGCCTATCTTCTTTTCCAGATGGGTACTGAAGAGTTTGTGAAAGAGGACTATGCGGAGGCGATTGAGCTTTTCAACCAATCACAACTCACAGGAACGTCTAATTTCGATGTAGCGCAAGTGCTTTACTGGAGAGGCGAGGCACAATACCGCCTGAAGAAATACACCAACGCACGAAAAGACTTCATGGATTTCTTCAAGAAAAAGGGCGCAAAAGACTTCGCGAACTACAACTTGGCGAACTACAACATCGGCTACACATTCTTTGAGGAAAAGAACTACAAAGAGGCAGCAACCTACTTTGTCAAGTACACTGAAAACGAGACCGACAAGAGCGTATCAACATACACAGACGCCTTCGACCGACTCGGCGACTGCTACTACTCGACAAGAGACCTCGTGAACGCAGAAAGATACTACACCAAGAGTATGGAGAACGGCGGCAACAAGGCTGACTACGCGACATTCCAGAGAGCTTACGTGCAAGGTCTGAGAAAGAACTACAGCAGCAAGATAAAAGGACTTGAGGGCTTGATAAGCCACTACCCTTCTTCAGAATACATCGATGACTCGTACTACGAGCTGGGTAGAGCCTACGTGCTGAGCGACAAGCCAAACAAAGCAATCGAGACATACAAGACACTCATAAGCAAATATCCTGAATCTCAGCTTGCCAAGAGAGCATCGCTCGAGATCGGCATGATATATTACAACCAAGGAAACAACGACGAGGCGATAAACGCATACAAGCAGGTTGTCGCACGCTACCCAAACAGCGTGGAGACAAAGACCGCGCTTGAGAGCATGGAGCAAATCTACGTGGAGCGCAACGACGTGGCAACGTACTTCGACTACACAAGGTCGATCGGCTCGCAGGTTGTTGTGACAAACGCTTCAAGAGAAGATTCGCTCACATATCTTGCAGCTGAAAGGCTCTACATGAAGGGCGACACAACAAACGCCATAAAAGCAATCGAGGACTACAACAGGAAGTTCTGCAACGACTCCAACAGTCCGAACTGCATAAACTCGAAATTCTACTTGGCAGACTGCTATTTCTCAAACGGCAGAAATGACGACGCCTACAACATCTACGACGAACTGTCCAACATGTACGGAAACCAGCACATGGAAACCGTATTGGCAAGAAAGGCGCAGATAGCATACGACAAGCAGGACTACGAGTCGTCGCTTGAAGCATTCAAGAGACTGGAGAAAGAGGCTCAGGAACCAGACAACATAACTGCAGCCAAGCTGGGAGTGCTCAGATGCAGCTACTTGATAAGCGACGCACAAACAACAATCGACATTGCCAACAAGATAATAAACGACAAGAAAACAAACGCGGAGACAGAAAGCGAGGCAAGACTTTATATCTCAAAGGCTTATCTGCAAACCGACGAATACGACAAGGCGCTGCCTCACCTGCAGATTCTGGCCAAGAACACAAAAACCGAAGCCGGAGCCGAGTCGAAATATGAACTTGCCAACACATACTTCATAAAGGGCAATGACAAGAAAGCTGAGGACGAAGTGACAGACTTCATCTCGAAGGGAACACCGCACCAGTACTGGTTGGCAAGAGCGTTCATACTGCTTTCCGACATTTACATAAAGAGAGGCGACGATTTCCAGGCCAAGCAATATCTGCTCAGTCTGCAAAACAACTATAAGAAAGAAGACTCTATTCAGGATCTCATAAAAGAGCGTCTTGACAAGATTGAGGAAAGAGAGAAAGAGAATATTGAATAAACAATCTTCTAAAAAATCAAAGTGAAGAAAATGAAGCACCAACTGACATATAAATTCTTTTTCACATGCGCACTCGCAGCTACATCACTGACAATGGCGACTGCGCAAAACGATAGCGCCATAATCAAAAAGGACATCACAATAGAGAAAGAATACACCCCTTCGATAAAGGACGCAGGAAAGATTAACGACCTGCCTTCTATAAAAGAACCCGTACTGAAACCGACAGAGGTGAAATACTCGGACTACTCTGTTGCGCTCGACCCCGAGTACAAAGTCAGACAGCTCGATGCCGCAAGACTGAAAATTCCGGAGAACAACCAGGATAAGAACGGATTTTTGAGATTGGGATTCGGCAACTACATCGGAACGCTCGGAGACTTGGTGCTGCCTATAATACAAAAGCCAAAATACGGCCTCGGACTTAACGTGAACCACAAAGGCGTATTCGACGGACACGACGGAAACATGCACCACAAGAGCGACGCTTCTGTTAACTTCAACCGCTTTTTCAAGGAAGGAAAGCTGTTTGCCGACGCTGGCTACTCTTACAGAGGATTCAATTACTACGGCGAGAACAAGCTGAGCAAGGATTCCATCTACACAACGAAGAACGGCCAAATAAAAGGAAAAGACTTCTTCGACGGCAACATGGGAATACACACATGGAACGTGGCTGTCGGATACAAGTCATATCCCGACAACGACCTTGTGAACAGCCTTTCGGCAAGTATAGCTTACGACGGATTCATGCCTGACGAGGGATTGACACAGCACAGAATCACAACCCAAGCGCTCTACAAGAGGTCGGTCAATAGCGACAACTGGGGAGTGGGATTCAACATGCAGAACTACGTGTTCGGAGACAACAACCTTAACAAGCTATACGGCAAAGAGGACGGATTCACATACCTGAACTTCAACCCATACTACCAGTTCATGAGAGAAAGATGGGACTTGAAATTGGGAGTGAATCTGAACATCTCGACATCAGGAAGAGCATTCGCGCCAACAGCTGACGTAATAGGCAACTTGACAATCGTGAAAAACACATTGTTCTTCTATGCCGGCTTGCAAGGCGACTACAACACAAACTCGATGAGCGACATCGTTGAATTGTGCCATTACATAAACCTGAACGAGAAAGTCAAGAACACTTGGACGCCGCTTGACCTCAAAGCCGGTTTCAAGATAAAGATATTGTACAACTTGCTTACTGACCTTTCTGTAGAGTACAGAATGATAAAAGACCAGTTCTTCCTCGTAAGCGACTCGGCAAGCCTCCCTACAGGCAATTTCGCATCCAACGTGTTTACGCCTATATATACGGACGCAAACGTGTTCACAGCCAACTTCAGGACAACATACGACTACAACAACATCCTGAACTTCCTGCTGTCGGCGAAATACCACAAATGGTTTGCCGACTTGGAGAAAGACGGCATGAAAGCATACAACATGCCGAACTTCGAGTTCAACTTCGCCACAATGCTGAAAATGGGCAAGCACATGGCTGCCGACCTGAACCTCTACATTGCGACAGGCAGAGAGGCGCTGAGAGTTGACGGCACGACAAGAAAACTGTCGCCGATCTACGACCTGAACTTGGGCTTTTACTACAACTACAACAGCAAACTGGGTCTGTTCCTGAAGCTGAACAACATACTGCACCGCCACTACGAGCAATGGTACTGCTACGAAGTGAACGGAATAAACGGCTTGATAGGACTGACATATTCATTCTAAAATCATAATTCATATAATATATTTACCATGCGAGAGAAAATTATCATACTGGACTTCGGTTCACAGACAACGCAGCTTATCGCACGAAGAATCCGCGATTTGAACACTTACTGCGAGATTCTGCCTTACAACAAATTCCCATTCGGAAACGAGGAAGGAGTAAAAGGCGTGATTCTTTCAGGCTCACCATTCTCTGTTCACGACGAGAACGGCTTCAAGACAGACCTCAGCAACATCAAGAACAAGTATCCTTTGCTGGGCATTTGCTACGGAGCGCAGTTCATAGCATACAGCAACGGAGGTGCCGTGGAGCCAGCTAACACACGTGAATACGGACGTGCCAACCTTCAAATGGTGAACAACGAAGACCCTCTGCTCAAGGGCATCGAGAAAGGCGCACAGGTATGGATGTCGCACGGAGACACCATCACAAAACTGCCTCAGAACGGCGAGATAATCGCCAGCACAGAGAGCGTAGCCATCGCATCATACCGCATCAAAGGCGAGCAGACTTGGGCTGTGCAGTTCCACCCAGAAGTATTCCACTCTGAGTGCGGAAACCAGATTCTCGACAACTTCTTGAGCATCTGCGGATGCCAAAGAGACTGGAACTCTGCATCATTCATAGAGGAAACGGTAGGAAAGCTGAAAGAGAAGCTTGGTAATGACAAGGTTGTGCTGGCACTGTCAGGCGGTGTGGACTCTTCAGTAACAGCGGTATTACTGAATAAAGCCATAGGAGACAAGCTGACATGCGTATTTGTAAACAACGGATTGCTGAGAAAGAATGAGTTTGAAGACGTGCTGAGAGACTATGAAGTGCTCGGACTTAATGTAAAAGGCATAGATGCAAAGGAAAAATTCTACAGCGAACTGAAAGGTGTTACAGACCCAGAGAAGAAGAGAAAGATAATCGGCAAGGGATTTATCGACATCTTAAATGAAGAAGCCAAAAAGATAGAAGATGTGAAATGGTTAGGCCAAGGAACAATCTATCCTGACGTAATAGAATCATTGAGCATAACCGGAATGACAATAAAGAGCCACCACAACGTCGGCGGACTGCCTAAAGACATGAAGCTGCAGCTTGTGGAGCCTCTGAGATTATTGTTCAAGGATGAGGTGAGAAGAGTCGGTAGAGAGCTCGGAATGCCAGAAAACCTGATAAACAGACACCCTTTCCCTGGACCTGGACTCGGAATCCGTATCCTCGGCGACATAACACCAGAGAAGGTTCGCATACTCCAAGAGGCAGACGACATCTACATCCGCGGCCTCAAGGAGAACGGACTTTACGACAAAGTCTGGCAAGCTGGTACAATCCTTCTGCCTATCAGATCAGTAGGCGTAATGGGTGACGAGAGAACATACGAGAACACAGTCGCTCTTCGTGCAGTGACATCGGCTGACGCCCTGACTGCCGACTGGGCTCATCTTCCATACGAATTCCTCGCCAAGGTCTCAAACGAGATTATAAACAAGGTGAAGGGAGTCAACAGAGTTGTTTACGACATATCTTCAAAGCCACCAGCAACTATCGAGTGGGAATAAGAGATATAAAACAAAATAAGAAACAACATACACGAAATAAAAATGAGCAAACAAAAGCGTTTTATTCTTACAGAAGAGCAGATACCGACAAAATGGTACAACATACAGGCTGACATGAAAAACAAGCCTATGCTGCCAATTAATCCACAGAACAAGCAGCCTCTTTCTGTTGATGACTTGTCACACATCTTCTGTTCGGAAGTTTCTAAACAGGAGCTGAACCAGACAGACGCGTGGATCGACATACCAGAGGAGGTTCTCGACCGTTACAAAAGCTACAGAAGCACGCCTCTCGTGCGCGCTTACGGACTTGAGAAGGCGCTTGGCACACCTGCGCACATATACTTCAAGAACGAGAGCGTTAGCCCTGTCGGCTCACACAAGTTGAACTCGGCTCTGCCACAGGCTTATTACTGCAAGAAAGAAGGCATCACGCACGTGACGACAGAGACAGGCGCCGGTCAGTGGGGAACAGCATTGTCGTATGCGGCAAAGGTGTTCGACATCGAGGCAAAGGTCTTCCAAGTGAAAATCTCGTTCCTTCAGAAGCCATATCGCAAGTCGATGATGCAGACATTCGGAGCGACAGTTTATCCTTCGCCATCAGACGTCACTGAGTGCGGACGCGCTATCCTGGCCAAAGACCCAGAAAACAGCGGCTCACTCGGCACAGCGATTTCCGAGGCAGTGGAGACAGCCATGAAAACTCCTAACTGCCGCTACACACTCGGTTCTGTGCTCAACCACGTGACTCTCCACCAGACCATCATCGGTCTTGAGGCTGAGAAGCAGATGGAAATGGCAGGCGAATATCCAGACGTTGTTATCGCATGCTTCGGCGGCGGTTCCAACTTCGGCGGATTGGCATTCCCATTCCTACGCCACAACATACTCGACGGCAAGAACACAAAATTCATCGCGGCTGAGCCTGCGTCATGCCCTAAGTTGACTCACGGAGTGTTCCGTTACGACTTCGGCGACGTGGCTGGTTACACTCCGCTGCTGCCTATGTACACTCTGGGACACAAGTTCATGCCAGCAAACATCCACGCCGGCGGACTTCGTTACCATGGAGCCGGAACCATCGTTTCGCAGTTGCTCAAGGACGGACTCATGAGCGCAGTTGACATCAAGCAGCTGGAATCATTCGAGGCAGGAATGCTGTTCGCGCAGACCGAAGGCATAATCCCTGCCCCTGAGTCATGCCACGCCATAGCAGCAGCCGTGAACGAGGCAAACAAATGCAAGGAAAGCGGCGAGTCAAAGGTCATCCTGTTCAACCTCAGTGGACACGGACTTATCGACATGACTGCCTACGACATGTATCTCAGCGGAAAACTCCACAACTACGAATTCTCGCAAGATGACGTGTACGAAAATACAAAGGACCTGGACGAAGTGAAGTAATTCGCTTTTCCATTCATAAAAACGAGGGCTGAAATGAAAGTTTCAGCCCTCGTTTGTTTTCCCTTCCCACCTACAAAAAAAAAGACTGGAAAGTCAGAACTTCCCAGTCTTCATATCCAATTTGGTTTAATTACTACTCCACGATAGTAACCCATCCGTGAACATCAGGCTCGTCGCCGTACTGGATGCCACGCAAGTGGTGGTACAGCTTTGTGCAGACAGGACCAGGCTCGCCGAAGTGGTATGACTTGCCGACCTCGACGTCGTCAATCTTCTCGATTGG